>JBFHKK010000001.1:0-24826 GCA_041595475.1 Pseudomonas sp.
CTCAAGCTGGTCGAGCCGCTGCGCGAGCTGTTCAAGGACGAGGTGCGCAAGATCGGCCTGGAGCTGGGTCTGCCCTACGACATGGTCTACCGCCACCCGTTCCCGGGCCCGGGCCTGGGCGTGCGCATCCTCGGCGAGGTGAAGAAGGAGTACGCCGACCTGCTGCGTCGCGCCGACCACATCTTCATCGAGGAGCTGCGCAAGGCCGACTGGTACCACAAGACCAGCCAGGCCTTCGTCGTGTTCCAGCCGGTCAAGTCGGTCGGCGTGGTCGGCGACGGCCGCCGCTACGCCTGGGTCGTGGCCCTGCGCGCGGTGGAGACCGTGGACTTCATGACCGCGCGCTGGGCGCACCTGCCCTACGAGCTGCTGGAAAAGGTGTCCAACCGCATCATCAACGAGATCGAGGGCATCTCGCGGGTCACCTACGACGTCTCGAGCAAGCCGCCGGCGACCATCGAGTGGGAGTGATGGCGGTGTCGGGGGCTGCCGGGCGCGCCGCGCCCTCGGTCTGCAGTCAGGCGAGTTGAGGATGGGCGTCGGCAAGATCATCGACCGCAGTCGCGATCAGCACTTCATGCGCGAGGCTCTGGTCGAGGCGGCCGCCGGCGCGGCCCTGGGCGAGGTGCCGGTCGGCGCCGTGCTGGTCCAGGACGGGGTGGTCGTCGGTCGCGGCTTCAATTGCCCGATCTCCACCCATGACCCCAGTGCCCACGCCGAGATGGTCGCCATCCGCGCGGCGGCCCAGGCCCTGGGCAACTACCGCCTGCCCGGCGGCACCCTCTACGTGACCCTGGAGCCGTGCAGCATGTGCGCAGGCCTGATCGTCCACGCGCGCATCGCCCGGGTGGTGTACGGCGCTACCGAGCCCAAGGCCGGCGTGGCCTGCAGTCGCGGCGAGTTCTTCAGTCAGGGCTTTCTCAATCATCGGGTGCTGATCGAGGGCGGGGTGCTGGCGCAGGAGTGCAGCGCCCTGCTCAGCGACTTCTTCAGGATGCGCCGCGGCGCGCGCTAGTTAGCGGCTGGCGCTCAAAGCGGCGGCAGCTCGGTTGGTGGCGGGCTGCTGTTGACGCCCGGCAGGTGCAGATTGGTGCCGGCGACCTGGGTGCCTTCCAGTTGCGGCTGGGTCACCCAGGAGAGGATGTCGTAGTAGCGGCGGATGTTGCGCACGAAGTGCACCGGCTCGCCGCCGCGCGCGTAGCCGTAGCGGGTCTTGCTGTACCACTGCTTTTGCGCCAGGCGCGGCAGTATCTTCTGCACATCCAGCCACTTGTTCGGGTTCAGGCCCTCGGCCTCGGTGAGCTTGCGCGCATCCTCCAGATGGCCGCCGCCGACGTTGTAGGCGGCCAGGGCGAACCAGGTGCGATCCGGTTCGGCGATGCTGTCGGGCAGCTCGCGCTTGATCTTGGCGATGTACTTGGCGCCGCCGTCGATGCTCTGCTTGGGATCCAGGCGGTTGGACACGCCCATGGCCTGGGCGGTGCGCAATGTCAGCATCATCAGGCCGCGTACCCCGGTCTTGGAGGTGGCGGTGGGCTGCCACAGCGATTCCTGGTAGCCCATGGCGGCCAGCAGGCGCCAGTCCACGCCTTCTTCCAGGGCGGCCTGGCGGAAGTGCTTCTCGTAGCGCGGCAGGCGCTCTTGCAGGTGCTTGGCAAAGGTGTAGGCGCCGACATAGCCGAGCACGTCGACATGCCCGTAGTAGCGCTCGGTCAGGCGCTTGAGGCTGCCGTTCTCCTGGGCCCGGCGCAGGAAGGCATTGGCCGCCTCGAGCAGGCTGGTGTCTTCCCCCGGCGCCACGGCCCAGCCCAGCGGTTGGGTGTCGCCTAGATCGAAGGCCACCCGCACGTTGGGGAAGTACACCTGGTTCATCGCCAGTTCGTTGGAGTCGACCAGGGTCAGGTCGATCTGCCCCTCATCGACCATGCGCAGCAGGTCGACGACCTCCACCTCGGCCGATTCCTGGTAGTCGAGCTCGGGCATCTGCGCCTTGAGTTCGGCCAGTTGCTCGGCGTGGCTGCTGCCCTTGAGCACCAGGATGCGCTTGCCGAGCAGTTCCTGCGGGCGGCTCGGGCGAGGTTGGCCGTGGCGGTAGACGACCTGCGGGGTGACCTCCAGATAGGGCACCGAGAAGCGTGCCAGCTGCTGGCGTCCGGCGCTGGCGACCAGGCCCGCGGCGGCCAGCACCGGACCCTTGGGCTGGCCGAGGCGGGCGAATAGCTGGTCGAGGTTGTCGGCGGTCTCGATCTGCAGTTCGACATCCAGTTCGCGGGCCAGGCGCTTGACCAGTTCGTATTCGAAGCCGGTTTCGCCGTTGCGATCCTGGAAGTAGGTGGCCGGGCTGTTGCGGGTGATCACGCGCAGCACGCCCTCCTCTTGAACGCGTTCAAGCGTGCTGGGTTCTTCGACGCAGCCGCCGAACAGCAGGAGGATGCCGATCGCTGACAGCCAGCTGGCGCAGCGCGCACGGATCGCAGATTGGGCAAACATGGCCGCAGTATACGCAAAGCACTGGGTGCGCCATATCTCGACAGGCGGGGGCTTCTCTGCTAGCGCGCAGCGGCCCTGCAGGCCGTTGCCACGGGTGCCGCGGCGCGCCGCTTTAGGCTAGAATGCACGGCCTCAAAGTACACCCCCTGCCCAGAGGCTGTCCCCGATGTTGATCCTGCGCGGCGCTCCCGCCCTTTCCGCTTTTCGCCACGGTAAATTGCTCGAGCAACTGATCGGCAAGGTGCCCGCCGTGACCGGGCTGTATGCCGAGTTCGTGCACTTCGCCGAGGTCGCCGGCGAGCTTGGCGGCGACGAAGAGCAGGTGCTGCGTCGTCTGCTCAAGTACGGCCCGAGTGTGCCGGTGCAGGAGCCCAGTGGCCGCTTGTTTCTGACCATTCCGCGCTTCGGTACCATTTCGCCCTGGTCGAGCAAGGCCAGCGACATCGCCCACAACTGTGGACTGGCCAAGGTCCAGCGCATCGAGCGCGGCATCGCCTACTACGTGACCGGCGAGCTCGACGCGGCGCAGGCCGAGCAGGTCGCCGCCCTGCTGCACGACCGCATGACCCAGCTGGTGCTGGACAACCTGCAGGATGCCGCGGCGCTGTTCAGTCATGCCGAACCCAAGCCGCTGACCGCAATAGACGTGCTCGGTGGTGGTCGCGCCGCACTCGAGCGCGCCAACCAGACACTGGGCCTGGCCCTGGCCGAAGACGAGATCGATTACCTGGTCATGAGCTTCCAGGACCTGGGGCGCAATCCCCACGACATCGAACTGATGATGTTCGCCCAGGCCAACTCCGAGCACTGCCGGCACAAGATCTTCAACGCCAGCTGGGATATCGACGGTCAGGCCCAGGAGAAATCCCTGTTCGGCATGATCAAGAACACCTATGAGATGCACCGCGAGGGCGTGCTCTCGGCCTACAAGGACAATGCCGCGGTGATCGTCGGCAATGTCGCCGGGCGCTTCTACCCCGATCCGCAAACCCGCGAGTACGGCGCCAGCCAGGAGCCGGTGCACATCCTGATGAAGGTCGAGACGCACAACCACCCGACCGCCATCGCACCCTTCCCGGGCGCCTCCACTGGTTCCGGCGGCGAGATCCGCGACGAAGGCGCCACCGGTCGCGGCGCCAAGCCCAAGGCCGGCCTGACCGGCTTCAGCGTTTCCAACCTGCAGATTCCCGGCTTCGAGCAGCCCTGGGAGAAACCCTACGGCAAGCCCGAGCGTATCGTCACCGCCCTGGACATCATGATCGAGGGCCCGCTGGGCGGCGCGGCCTTCAACAACGAATTCGGTCGCCCGGCGCTGACCGGCTATTTCCGCACCTTCGAGCAGGCGATCAGCACGCCGCGCGGCGAGGAGGTGCGCGGCTACCACAAGCCGATCATGCTCGCCGGCGGCATGGGCAACATTCGCGACCAGCACGTGCAGAAGGGCGAGATCAGCGTCGGCGCCAAGCTGATCGTGCTCGGCGGCCCGGCCATGCTGATCGGCCTGGGCGGCGGCGCCGCCTCCTCGATGGCCACCGGCAGCAGCTCGGCCGACCTCGATTTCGCCTCGGTGCAGCGCGAGAACCCGGAGATGGAGCGGCGCTGTCAGGAGGTGATCGACCGCTGCTGGCAACTGGGCGACGACAACCCGATCGCCTTCATCCATGACGTCGGCGCCGGCGGCCTGTCCAATGCGTTCCCCGAACTGGTCAACGACGGCGGCCGCGGCGGCCGCTTCGAGCTGCGCAAGGTGCCCAACGACGAGCCGGGCATGGCGCCGCTGGAAATCTGGTGCAACGAATCCCAGGAGCGTTACGTGCTGGCGGTCGACGCCGCCGACTTCGAGCGTTTCAAGGCCATCTGCGAGCGCGAGCGCTGCCCGTTCGCGGTGGTCGGCGAGGCCACCGAGGAGCCGCACCTGACCGTCGCCGACAGCCATTTCGGCAACAACGCCGTGGACATGCCGCTCGGCGTGCTGCTCGGCAAGCCGCCGCGCATGCATCGCAGCGCGGCCCGCGAAGCCGCCCTGGGCGATGACTTCGACGCCCGTGGTCTGGATCTGGGCGAGGCGGTCAGCCGCGTGCTGCACCACCCGGCCGTGGCCAGCAAGAGCTTCCTGATCACCATCGGCGACCGCAGCATCACCGGCCTGGTCGCCCGCGACCAGATGGTCGGTCCCTGGCAGGTGCCGGTGGCCGATTGCGCCGTCACCGCCACCAGCTTCGATGTCTACAGCGGCGAGGCCATGGCCATGGGCGAGCGCACCCCGCTGGCCCTGCTGGATGCTCCGGCGTCCGGGCGCATGGCCATTGGCGAGACCCTGACCAACCTGGCCGCGGCGCGCATCGAGACCATCTCCGACATCAAGCTGTCGGCCAACTGGATGGCCGCCGCCGGTCACCCGGGTGAAGACGCGCGCCTCTATGACACGGTCAAGGCAGTGGGCATGCAGCTGTGCCCGGAGCTGGGCATCACCATTCCGGTGGGCAAGGACTCGATGTCGATGAAGACCCGCTGGCAGGATGAGGGGGCGGAGAAGAGCGTCACCGCGCCGCTGTCCTTGATCGTCACCGGTTTCGCCCCGGTCAGCGACATTCGCCAGACCCTGACTCCGCAGCTGCGCCTGGACAAGGGCGAAACCGACCTGATCCTGATCGACCTGGGCCGGGGGCAGAACCGCCTGGGCGCCTCCATCCTCGCCCAGGTCTACGGCCAGATCGGCCGCCAGGCGCCGGACGTCGACGACGCCGAGGACCTCAAGGCCTTCTTCGCGGTCATCCAGGGCCTGAATGCCGACGGCCACCTGCTGGCCTATCACGACCGTTCCGACGGCGGCCTGCTGGTCAGCGCGCTGGAGATGGCCTTCGCCGGCCATTGCGGCCTCGACCTGCGCCTGGACGCCCTGGCCGATAGCCCGAGCGACTTGTCGGCGGTGCTGTTCAACGAGGAGCTGGGTGCGCTCATTCAGGTTCGCCAGGATGCCACCGCCGAGGTGCTGGCGCAGTTCAGCGCCGCCGGCCTCGGCGACTGCGTGGCGGTGATCGGCCAACCGGTCAACAGCGGCGAGGTGGCATTCAGTTTCAACGGCCAGCCGGTGTTCGGTGGTGAACGGCGCCTGCTGCAGCGTCAGTGGGCGCAGACCAGCTATCAGATCCAGCGCCTGCGCGACAATGCCGAGTGCGCCGAGCAGGAGTTCGACGCGCTGCTGGAGGAAGAGGATCCGGGGCTCGGCGTCAAGCTGGACTTCGACGTCAACGAGGACATAGCCGCGCCCTACATCAAGAAGGGCGTGCGGCCGCAGATCGCCATCCTCCGCGAGCAGGGGGTCAATGGCCAGGTGGAAATGGCCGCGGCCTTCGACCGCGCCGGCTTCGCCGCGGTCGATGTGCACATGAGCGACATTCTGGGCGGGCGCGTCGATCTTGAGGCCTTCAAGGGCCTGGTCGCCTGTGGCGGCTTCTCCTACGGCGATGTGCTCGGCGCCGGCGAAGGCTGGGCCAAGTCGATCCTGTTCAACGCCCGCGCGCGCGACGCCTTCCAGGCATTCTTCGAACGCGGCGACAGCTTCAGCCTGGGCGTGTGCAATGGCTGCCAGATGCTCTCGAACCTGCACGAGCTGATTCCGGGCAGCGAGTTCTGGCCGCACTTCGTGCGCAACCGCTCCGAGCAGTTCGAGGCGCGGGTGGCGATGGTCCAGGTGCAGGAGTCGGCGTCGATCTTCCTGCAGGGCATGGCCGGTTCGCGGATGCCGATCGCCATCGCCCATGGCGAGGGCCATGCCGAGTTCGCCAGCGAGGAGGCGCTGCTCGAGGCCGACCTGTCCGGCTGCGTGGCGCTGCGCTTCGTCGACAACCACGGCAAGGTCACCGAGCGCTATCCGGCCAACCCCAACGGTTCGCCGCGCGGCATCACCGGTCTGACCAGCCGCGACGGTCGGGTCACCATCATGATGCCGCACCCGGAGCGGGTATTCCGCGCGGTGCAGAACTCCTGGCATCCGGATGACTGGCAGGAAGACGGCGGTTGGCTACGGATGTTCCGCAACGCCCGGGTCTGGGTGGATTGAGGCTGAGCTGGCGATTCTCTGGGCGGTGCCGCCGGCACCCGGGATGCCCCGGACACGGGGCTGTCGGCACGCCAGGGATGCGGTCTGCGGGGTGGGAACCTACACCCCGGCTTTCCCTCTACTAGGCTGAAGCCTGAAGTCCTGACCGAGGCTCGCGGTTGTGACCGGGGTCGTGGACTGAGCATCGGCGACCTGCCATCTTTTCTGTGGCAGCATGGGGGCTGTCACGTACCCGTCGTTCCGCGCCATGTGGGGAGGTCTTGATGTACAAGCTGTGTTTCTATGTCCCGCAAAGCCATCTGGAAGAGGTCAAGGCCAGTGTTTTCTCGGCCGGTGGCGGGCGCATCGGCAACTACGACAACTGCTGCTGGCAGGTGCTGGGGCAGGGGCAGTTTCGTCCGCTGGCGGGAAGCCAGCCGACTTTCGGACAAGTCGGCGCCCTCGAACAACTCGCCGAGTGGAAGGTCGAACTGGTGGTCGCCGACGACCTGATTCACGAGACGGTCAAGGCGATGAAGCGCAGTCATCCCTACGAGGCGCCGGCCTTCGAGGTCTGGCGCCTGTCCGATCTGCAGTTCTGATCCTTGCCCATGAAAAGGCCCAGCATTTGCTGGGCCTTTTGTTTTTTGCCTCGCTCAGGTCCTGACTTTCAGGCGCACCTCGATGTTGCCGCGCGTGGCATTGGAATAGGGGCAGACCTTATGGGCGGCCGCCACCAGTTCCTCGGCCTGGGATGGCTGCATGCCCGGCAGGCTGATGTCGAGTTCAACCTCCAGACCGAATCCTCCGGGAATCTGGCCGATGCCGACCTTGCCGGTGATCGCGGTGTCCGCCGGCAGCGCCTGCTTGCTCTGGCTGGCGACGAATTTCAGCGCGCCTATGAAGCAGGCCGAGTAGCCGGCCGCGAACAGCTGTTCCGGGTTGGTGGCTTCTCCGCCCTGGCCGCCCAATTCGCGCGGCGTGCTCAGCTTGACGTCCAGAAAGCCATCGGATGAAACGGCCCGACCGTCGCGCCCTCCGGTGACAGTGGCGGTGGCGGTGTAGAGGGCTTTGATGCTGTGCATGATGAGTCTCCGTTTGTTTGTCGGCTAAACGCTTGCGCGCTAACAAGTCGAGAGAAATATAGTGCGAATAACATTAGCGCGCAAGATAAAATTAGATTCGATAGCACTTGGACGAGCTTCGCCTAGAGCCAGCGGGCTCGCTGGAGGCGATCAGAGTGCTTGCTGCAGGCGATTGCGCAGTTCGACTATCTGGTCTTTGAGCGCCATCAGTTGCGCGGCGCTCTGGCCGCTGGCTTCGAGAATGCAGCTGGCGAAGCCCTCGGCCTGTTGCTGCAGGGCGCGGCCCCTGTCGGTGAGATTCAGCAGCACCACGCGCTCGTCGCTGCTGCTGCGGGTGCGGGTGATCAGGCCCTCGGCCTCCAGGCGTTTGAGTAGCGGGGTCAGCGAGCCCGGATCGGTCAGCAGTCGCGCGCTGATCTCGCCCACGCTGATGCCGTCAGCTTCCCAGAGCACCAGCATGGCCAGGTACTGCGGGTAGGTCAGGCCGATGCGCTGCAGCATCGGCTTGTAGACCTTGGTCATCAGCAGCGAGGTGGAGTGCAGGGCGAAACACAGTTGGTTGTCCAGCTGCAGGGCCGCGCAGGAGTGAGGGGGCTTCATGGCAATGGCTCCACGTCTGTCGTGCGAAGCACGTTAACGCGCCAAATAATGCTGGGCAAACTTTTGTGCCGGTCGCGGCTTTCTCGCGCCCAGTCGCACTGGCCGGTTCAGGGACGGATCTCGATCAGGGTGCCGTCCTTGACCAGTTGCCAGACTTCCTGCATGTCGTCGTTCTTCATGGCGATGCAGCCCTCGGTCCAATCCAGGGTATGGAAGAACCATTCCGGATATTCCTCGTCCAGCGGGGTGCCGTGGATCATGATCATGCCGCCGGGGGGGACCCCGTCGGCGTGGGCCTTGGCCAGATCGCGGGCATTGGGATAGGAGATGTGCAACGACAGCTGATACTTGTCACTGGTCTTGCGCCAGTCGATCCAGTACAGGCCCTCGGGGGTGCGCTTGTCGCCCTCGCGCTGCTTGGCGCCATGGGGCTGCTTGCCCAGGGAAATGCGGTAGGTCTTGAGCGGCTGGCCACGGCTCTGCAGCTCCAGCCGGCGCTCGGACTTGATCACCAGCACCTTGTCGACGCTGGGGCCGTCCAGGCGGGGGCTGGTGCTGGCGTGGACCGCGGCGTTGAGAGTCAGGCAGAGGAGGGCGATCAACCAGCGCATGGGGGCGGCATCCGGAAACTACAGGGAGGATTTGTGCAGCGCGCGCAGGGCTTCGAGGCGCTCGTTGCGAACCGGGTAGACATTCTCCCGGCGGTCGGCGAAGTAGCATTCTAAGGTACGCCCCACGGTCGGAAAAGCCAGCTCGGACCAGGGGATGTCGCGCTCGTCGAACAATTGCACCTCCAGGCTCTCCTCGCCCACGGCGAAGTCGAGGTCGGCCAGTTCGGCGCGAAAGAACAGATACACCTGGTTGATATGCGGCAGGTCGAACAGGGTGTAGAGGGTCAGGTCGCGCACCCGGGCGCAGGCCTCTTCTTCGGTTTCGCGGGCGGCGGCCTGTTCCAGGGTTTCACCGTTTTCCATGTAGCCGGCCGGCAGCGTCCAGTAGCCCCGGCGCGGTTCTATGGCGCGCCGGCAGAGCAGAACCTGCTCGCCCCAGACCGCCAGGCAGCCGGCGACGATGCGCGGGTTCTGATAGTGGACCGCGTGACAGTGGTCGCACACATAGCGCGGACGATTGTCGCCGGCGGGAACGCGCTGGGCGAGCAGATTGCCGCATTGGCTGCAGAACTTCATGCCGTCTCCTTTCGGGCTCTTACGCATAGCTTAGCCCTCTGTCCAATCTTGCCGCGCCGGCGCGGCGCTTCCAAGCGAGCGCGCGGCGCAGCCGACGACAGGCGGCGGGCGGCGGGCGGCGGCCTGCGGGGCTTGGGCTGGGCCGGCTATTCGTGCGATTATCCAGGCAGAAGAACACGCCCGAGAATGACATGCTGGATGACTTACTCCACCGCGTGCGGGGCTACCGTCCGCGTCTCCTGGAGGCCGACCGGGGCTTCGCCGAAGCGGCGGTACTGGTGCCCATTACCCGGAGCGAGCAACCCGAGGTGGTGCTGACCTTGCGCGCCAGCGGTCTGTCGACCCATGGCGGCGAGGTGGCCTTTCCCGGCGGCCGGCGCGACCCGGAGGACTCCGACCTGATTCGCACCGCGCTGCGCGAGGCCGAGGAGGAAATCGGCCTGGCCCCGGGGCTGGTGGAGGTGGTCGGCCCGCTCAGTACCCTGGTCTCGCGCCACGGCATTCAGGTCACCCCCTATGTGGGGCTGGTGCCGGACTATGTCGAGTACCGCGCCAACGATGACGAGATCGCCGCGGTCTTCTCGGTGCCGCTGGCATTCTTCAGCAACGATCCGCGAGAAACCACCCATCGCATCGATTACCTGGGGCAAAGCTGGTACGTGCCCAGTTACCGCTATGGCGAATACAAGATCTGGGGTTTGACGGCGATCATGCTGGTGGAGCTGGTCAATCTGCTGTACGACGCCGGCATCGGGCTGCATCAGCCGCCCGGTCATTACGTCAGCCTCAATTGAACGCCAAGGCGAGGATGTGTCCATGAAGTACCGTCTGGGGGCCGCGCAAGTCGAGGCCCACCCGCAAAGCTGGGTCGCGCCCAACGCCACCCTGGTCGGCAAGGTCAAGCTGGAGGCCGGCGCCAGCGTCTGGTTCAACGCGGTCTTGCGTGGCGACAACGAGCTGATTCATATCGGCGAGCAGAGCAATGTCCAGGACGGCAGCGTGATGCACACCGACATGGGCTTTCCGCTGTCCGTCGGCAAGGGCGTGACCATCGGCCACAAGGCCATGCTGCACGGCTGCACGATCGGCGACTACAGCCTGATCGGGATCAACGCCGTGGTGCTCAATGGCGCCAGGATCGGCAAGTACTGCATCATTGGCGCCAATACCCTGATCGCCGAGGGCAAGGAGATTCCCGACGGTTCGCTGGTGGTCGGCTCGCCGGGCAAGGTGGTGCGCTCGCTCAGCGAGCAGCAGAAGAAGATGCTCGAGGCCAGCGCCGCCCATTACGTGCTCAACGCCGAGCGCTATGCCCGGGAACTGGTCGAGCAGTAAATGAATACCCCCGAACGCCCGGTCGCCTCGCCCTGCGTGCATGTCTGTGCGCTGGACGAAGAGGACATCTGCATCGGTTGCCAGCGCAGCGTGGCCGAGATCAGTCAGTGGAGTCGCCTGGACAACGCCGAGCGCCGTCGCGTACTGCAGTGCTGTCAGGCGCGGGCCCAGGCCAAGGGCCTGATGCTTTAGCCGTCGTCATCCTTTCTTTCTAATCCTTCGAGGAGCCTGTCATGTCCCGTATTGGAACGCCGCTGTCGCCGAGCGCGACCCGTGTCTTGCTCTGTGGTGCCGGCGAGCTGGGCAAGGAGGTGGTGATCGAACTGCAGCGCCTCGGCGTCGAGGTGATCGCCGTCGATCGCTATGCCAATGCCCCGGCCATGCAGGTGGCCCACCGCAGTCACGTGATCGACATGCTCGACGGCGTCGCCCTGCGCGCGCTCATCGAGCAGGAACGACCGCACTACATAGTGCCGGAGATCGAGGCGATCGCCACCGCGACCCTGGTCGAACTGGAAACCGAGGGTTACCGCGTGATCCCCAGTGCGCGGGCCGCGCAACTGACCATGAATCGCGAAGGCATCCGCCGCCTGGCCGCCGAGGAGCTGGGTCTGCCGACCTCGCCCTATCGCTTCGCCGATTCCTTTGAAGAGTGCGCAGAGGCGGTGCAGGCGCTGGGCTTTCCCTGTCTGATCAAGCCGATCATGAGTTCCTCGGGCAAGGGCCAGTCGCTGCTGCGCAGCATCGATGAGCTCCAGGCCGCCTGGGACTATGCCCAGGTCGGCGGACGTGCGGGCAAGGGCCGGGTGATAGTCGAGGGTTTTATCGACTTCGATTACGAGATCGCCCTGCTGACGGTGCGCCATGCCGGCGGCACCAGTTTCTGCGCGCCGGTCGGTCATCGCCAGGTCAGCGGCGACTACCGCGAGTCCTGGCAGCCGCAGCCGATGAGTGCCAAGGCCCAAGCCGAAGCCGAGCGCATCGCCCTGGCCGTGACCGGTGCCCTGGGCGGCACCGGTCTGTTCGGCGTCGAGCTGTTCGTCAAGGGCGATCAGGTCTGGTTCTGCGAGGTCTCGCCGCGGCCGCACGATACCGGCCTGGTTACCCTGATTTCCCAGGACCTGTCCGAGTTCGCCCTGCATGCGCGGGCCATCCTCGGCCTGCCGATTCCGGCGATCCGCCAACTGGGGCCTTCGGCCTCGGCGGTGCTGCTGGTGGAGGGTCAGTCGCAGCAGGTCGGCTTCGGCAATCTGGCCGCCGCTCTGGCCGAACCGGATACCGCGCTGCGGTTGTTCGGCAAGCCCGAGGTCAGCGGCCAGCGGCGCATGGGCGTGGCCCTGGCCCGTGACGAGTCGCTGGCAGCGGCGCGGGACAAGGCTGCGCGGGTGGCTCAGGCGGTCAGCGTCGAGCTGTGAGGCATTGGCGGATTGGCGCTTGGTGGCTGCTGCTGGTGGCCGCGCTGCCGCTGTTCGTGCCGCTGGCGCTGTGGACGCGCCGCACCGCGCTGCGCCTGCCGCCGGCGGCCGGGCCGCAGCACGGCCTGGCCGGCGCCGAGATGCCCGGCGAGCCGCTGCGCCTGCTGCTGCTGGGCGAATCCACGGTGGCCGGTGTCGGGGTCGGCCAGCAGCAACAGGCCTTGGTCGGCTGCCTGGCCCAGGCCCTGGCCGAGAATCTGGGGCGGCCGGTGGCCTGGCGCGCCTGCGGCGAGAATGGCATCACCGCCGGCCAGGCCTGCCAGCGCCTGTTGCCTCAGGCGCTGGATGAGCCGGTGGATCTGGCGCTGCTGGTGTTCGGGGTCAACGACACCACCCACTTCAGTTCGCTGCAGGCCTGGCAGGCGGCACTGGAGCGCATGACCGGCGAGCTGACGGCCACGGGCGCGCGGGTGGCGCTCAGCGCGGTGCCGCCGCTGCAGCATTTCAGTGCCTTGCCCTGGCTGCTGCGGCAGTTGTTCGGCGCCCGCGCGCGGCAGCTCGACGAGTGTCTGCGCGAGGTTGCGGAGCTGGCGGGGGCGCAGTGCTGTGCGGTGGAGGTGTCGTTCTGCGCCGACTATCTGGCCGAGGATGGCTACCATCCCTCGGCGCTGGGCTACCGGGTCTGGGCCCAAGGCTTGGCCGCGGGCCTTACTCGGGCAGCGTCGTCTCGGCTTGCACGCTAGCGCCGGCCTGCCAGACGCGCACGCTTTTCACCCGGTTCTCCGAGGACTGCAGGATCTCCAGGCGATAGGGGCCGATCTTCAGGCACACGCTGCTGTCCGGAATGCTTTCCAGGGCCTCGGTGATCAGGCCATTGAGGGTCTTGGGGCCGTCGCATGGCAGGTGCCAGCCGAGCGCCTTGTTCACCTCACGGATATAGGCGGCGCCGTCGATCACCTGGGTGCCGTCCTCCTGCGGGTGGATGTCCGGGCTGCGCAAGGTGTTCTGGTTGCTGAATTCGCCGACGATTTCCTCGAGGATGTCTTCCAGGGTGACGATGCCGATCACGTCGCCGTATTCGTCCACCACTATGCCGATGCGCCGCTTGTGTTTCTGAAAGTTGATCAGCTGGGTCGACAGCGGGGTGTTTTCCGGAACGAAGTAGGGCTCGTGGCAGGCCTCGCGCAAGGCCTCCTTGGTCAGCTGATTGTGGGTGAGCAGACGGGCGATCTGGCGCATGTGCACCACGCCCTCGATCTGGTTGATGTCCTGGCGGTAGACCGGCAGGCGCGTGTGCGGGGTGGTACGCAGCTGATCGACGATGGTGTCGAGGTCGTCCTCCAGATCGATGCCGGTGACCTCGTTGCGCGGAATCATGATGTCGTCGACCGTGACCTTCTCCAGGTCGAGGATGCCCAGCAGCATGCTCTGGCGGTTCTGCGGCAGAGCCTGGCCGGATTCGCGCACCACGCTGCGCAACTCCTCGGTGGTCAGGCTGTCGCTGCGCTGGCGGGCCGGGTCGATGCCGAGCAGGCGCAGCAGGCCGTTGCTGATCCAGCCGAGCAGCAGCACCAGCGGGTAGAAGACCTTGAGCAGCAGCATCAGCGGCAGGCTGAAGGGGTAGGAGACCCGCTCGGGATGCAGCGCGGCCAGGGTCTTGGGGGTGATCTCGCCGAAAATCAGCAGCGCCAGCGTCAGGCTCACGGTGGCGATGGCGATGCCCGCCTCGCCCCAGAGCTGGATGGCCAGCACGGTGGCGATGGCCGAGGCGAGGATATTGACGAAGTTGTTGCCGATCAGGATGGTGCCGAGCAGCCGGTCCGGCCGGCGCAGCAGTTCGCTGACCCGCTGGGCGCCGCGGTGGCCTTCCCGGGCGCGGTGGCGCAGGCGGTAGCGGTTGAGGCTGAGCAGGCCGGTTTCCGAGCTGGAGAAGAAGGCCGAGCAGGCCAGCAGGAAGATCAGCAGGCCTAACAAGAAGCCGGGGTGCGCGTTTTCCACGGAGAATGCCTTTGGGCTCGCTTTAGATGTGCAGGATGAATTCGCGGACCAGCTTGCTGCCGAAATAGGCCAGCATCAGCAGGCAGAAGCCGGCCAGGGTCCAGCGAATGGCCCTGTGGCCGCGCCAGCCGAGCTGATGACGGCCCCAGAGCAGGACGGCGAACACCACCCAGGCGAAGATCGAGAGGATGGTCTTGTGCGCCAGGTGCTGGGCCAGCAGGTCTTCGAGAAAGAGCGCGCCGGACAGCAGCGACAGGGTCAACAGCGCCCAGCCGGCCCAGAGGAAGCCGAACAGCAGGCTTTCCATGGTCTGCAGTGGCGGGAAATTCCTGATCAGGCCCGAGGGGTGCTTGTGCTTGAGCTGATGATCCTGCACCAGCAACAGCAGCGACTGGAAGACCGCGATGGTCAGCATGCCGTAGGCGCTGATCGAGAGCAGGATATGGGCGAGGATGCCCGGAGCTTCGTCGATCGGCGCCAGGGTGCCGGCCGGCATGAAGTGCGCCAGCAGCACCGTGATCATGCCCAGGGGCAGCAGTAGCAGCAGCAGGTTCTCCACCGGCATGCGCAGGCAGGCCAGCAGAGTCAGCAGGATCACGGTGAAGGCGATCAGGCTGGCGGCGTTGAAGAAGTTGAGGTTCAGGCCGCTGGCATGGTGCATCTGCAGGAACAGGCTGGTGCCGTGCAGGATCAGGGCCAGCGCCCCCAGCAGGCTCAGCAGGCGCTTGTCGGGCGCCGTTCGACGGCTCAGTGTGAGGCCTTGGTAGGCAGTGGCGCCGGCGTACAGGCAGGCGGCTGCGAGGCTGGGCAGCAGAGGGTGCATAAATCCTTGTAGAGCAAACCCGAAAGGCGCTGAGTGTGGCATAGAAGGCGGGCGGCACGAAAGACCGTCGGCGGTGTCGGCACTGCCGACACTTGGTTATAATTCGCCACCCTGGCGCAAGCTCAGTCCCGGTTCAGCGGAACCCGAAAGGAACCTGCATGTTCGAAAATCTTACCGACCGCCTCTCGCAGACCCTGCGCAATGTCACCGGCAAAGCCAAGTTGTCGGAAGACAACATCAAGGACACCCTGCGTGAGGTGCGCATGGCCCTGCTCGAGGCCGATGTCGCGCTGCCGGTGGTCAAGGATTTCGTCGCCAAGGTCAAGGAGCGAGCGGTCGGCACCGAGGTCTCACGCAGCCTGACGCCGGGTCAGGCCTTCGTGAAGATAGTGCGCGCCGAGCTGGAAGAGTTGATGGGCGCGGCCAACGAGGATCTGGCCCTGAATGTCGCGCCGCCGGCGGTGGTGCTGATGGCGGGCCTGCAGGGGGCGGGCAAGACCACCACGGTGGGCAAGCTGGCGCGCTTCCTCAAGCAGCGCAAGAAAAAGAGCGTGCTGGTGGTGTCCGCCGACGTCTATCGACCGGCGGCGATCAAGCAGCTGGAAACCCTGGCCGCCGACATCGGCGTAAGCTTCTTTCCCTCGGACACCAGCCAGAAGCCGGTGGCCATCGCCGAGGCGGCGATAAAAGAAGCCAGGCTCAAGTTCATCGACGTGGTCATCGTCGATACCGCCGGCCGCCTGGCCATCGACGCCGAGATGATGGCCGAGATCCAGGAGCTGCATCGCGCGATCAAGCCGGTGGAAACCCTGTTCGTGGTCGATGCCATGACCGGCCAGGACGCCGCCAACACCGCCAAGGCCTTCGCCGATGCGCTGCCCTTGACCGGTGTGGTGCTGACCAAGGTCGACGGCGATGCGCGCGGCGGCGCGGCCTTGTCGGTGCGTCATGTCACCGGTAAGCCGATCAAGTTCATCGGCATGGGCGAGAAGAGCGAGGCGCTCGAGCCCTTCCATCCGGAGCGGATCGCCTCGCGCATCCTCGGTATGGGCGATGTGCTCAGCCTGATCGAGCAGGCCGAGCAGACCCTCGATCGGGAGAAGGCCGAAAAACTCACCAAGAAGCTGAAGAAGGGCAAGGGCTTCGATCTGGAGGACTTTCGCGACCAGCTTCAGCAGATGAAGAACATGGGCGGCCTGGGCGGTCTGATGGACAAGCTGCCGATGCTCGGCGGCGTCAACCTGGCGCAGATGGGCAGTGCCCAGGGCGCAGCCGAGAAGCAGTTTAAGCAGATGGAGGCGATCATCAACTCCATGACGCCGGCCGAGCGGCGTGATCCGGACATCATCAGCGGCTCGCGCAAGCGCCGCATCGCCATGGGCTCCGGCACCCAGGTGCAGGACATCGGCCGGCTGATCAAGCAGCACAAGCAGATGCAGAAGATGATGAAGAAATTCACCGCCAAGGGTGGCATGGCCAAGATGATGCGCGGTATGGGCGGCATGTTCCCCGGTGGCGGCCTGCCCAAGTTATGACGGGCGCCCCGGCTCTGGCGCTGGCTTGGCATCCCCCGGTCGCCGTGGGCGAAAAAGAGATTTGCAAAAAAACCGATAATCCTTAAAATATGCGGCCTTTCGGGCCTTGGGCCCTATGCGTGCATTTCAGTTTTGCAGCACCGACTACAGGAACGAAGTTCAATGGTAACCATCCGTCTTGCTCGTGGCGGCTCCAAAAAGCGCCCCTTCTACCACCTGACCGTGACCAACAGCCGCAATGCGCGCGATGGTCGCTTCGTTGAGCGCATCGGCTTCTTCAACCCGATTGCCTCGGGTGCCGAGGTGAAGCTGTCCGTCAATCAAGAGCGTGCCAACTACTGGCTGAGTCAGGGCGCCCAGCCGTCTGAGCGCGTTGCTCAGCTGCTCAAGGAAGCTGCCAAGGCCGCTGCCTGAGCCTTTCGATGAGTGTCGCGCCATCGCCTGCCGAAGACCTGGTTGTACTCGGCAAGATCGTCTCGGTGCATGGCGTGAAGGGCGAGGTGAAGGTGTACTCCTTTACCGATCCCTTGGACAACGTGCTCGATTACCGTCGCTGGATGCTCAGGCGAGACGGCGAGGTCAAGCAGATCGAGTTGGCCAGCGGCCGCCTCCAGGGCAAGGTGCTGGTGGCCAAGCTGAAGGGCCTGGACGATCGCGAAGTGGCGCGCAGCTATGCGGGCTTCGAGATCTGCGTGCCCCGCAGCGAACTGCCCGATCTGGCTGAGGGCGAGTTCTACTGGTACCAGTTGGAAGGGCTCAGGGTCATAGACCAGGCCGGGCAGTTGCTCGGCAAGATCGATCACCTGTTCGAGACCGGTGCCAACGACGTGATGGTGGTCAAGCCCTGTGCCGGCAGTCTGGATGACCGCGAGCGCCTATTGCCCTACACCGGGCAGTGTGTGCTGGCGATCGATCTGGCCGCAGGTGACATGCAGGTCGACTGGGATGCGGACTTCTAGAGCGCCATGGCGAAACTGCGCGTCGAAGTCATCACCCTGTTCCCTGAGATGTTCGCCGCCATCGGCGAGTACGGCATTACCAGTCGTGCGGTGAAGCAGGGTCTGTTGCAACTGACCTGCTGGAATCCGCGCAGCTACACGACGGACCGTCATCACACTGTGGATGACCGGCCTTTCGGTGGCGGTCCCGGCATGGTGATGAAGATCAAGCCGCTCGAGGATGCTTTGCTCGATGCCAAGCAGGCCGCAGGTGGTCAGGCGAAGGTGATCTACCTGTCGCCGCAGGGCCGTCGGCTGAACCAGTCGGCGGTACGCGAACTGGCGAACGAGGCCGCCTTGATCCTCATTGCCGGCCGCTACGAAGGTATCGACGAGCGCTTCATAGAGGCGCATGTCGATGAGGAATGGTCGATCGGGGATTACGTCCTGTCCGGCGGCGAGTTGCCGGCCATGGTGCTGATCGATGCGGTAACGCGCCTTTTGCCTGGTGCATTAGGTCATGCGGATTCGGCCGAGGAGGACTCCTTTACGGATGGCCTGCTCGACTGCCCGCACTACACCCGCCCGGAGGTGTATGCGGATAAGCGTGTTCCTGAGGTGCTGCTCAGCGGCAATCACGAACACATCCGGCGCTGGCGTTTGCAGCAGTCTCTGGGTAGGACCTGGGAACGCCGTGCCGATCTTCTGGATAGCCGCTCGCTTTCTGGAGAAGAGAAGAAGCTGCTGGAGGAATACATCCGCCAGCGGGACGATAGTTAAGGTATCGATGGCAGACCGCGTCTGTCTTAGGAGCGCAGCATGACCAACAAGATTATCCAGCAGCTCGAAGCCGAGCAGATGAGCAAAGAAATTCCGGCCTTCGCCCCGGGTGACACCGTGGTGGTGCAGGTCAAGGTGAAGGAAGGCGACCGTCAGCGTCTGCAGGCCTTCGAAGGCGTGGTGATCGCCAAGCGCAACCGCGGCCTCAACAGCGCCTTCACCGTGCGCAAGATCTCCAGCGGCGTCGGCGTCGAGCGTACCTTCCAGACCTACAGCCCGCTGGTCGACAGCCTCAGCGTCAAGCGTCGCGGCGACGTGCGCAAGGCCAAGCTGTACTACCTGCGCGACCTGTCCGGCAAGGCCGCACGCATCAAGGAGAAGCTCGCCTAAGGCGCGCTCGTCCTGCAGAGAAAGGCAGCCTAAGGGCTGCCTTTTTCGTTTATGGGCGCGCTGCGCCCGAGCCAAACCTCTACCTCCAGACAATCAGGCAGCCAGTGGCATGAGCCCCAGAGAGCAAGAAATCCAGCGGCGTACGGAGAGGGCCGAGACGCGGGTGACCAAGGCGGTTTTTCCGCCCACCACCAATCACCACAACACCCTGTTCGGCGGCACTGCGCTGGCCTGGATGGACGAGGTGTCCTTCATCACTGCCACGCGCTTCTGCCGCCTGCCCCTGGTCACGGTGTCGTCGGATCGCATCGACTTCAAGCACCCGATTCCGGCCGGCTCCATCGTCGAGCTGGTGGGCCGGGTCGTGCGAGTGGGCAATACCAGCCTCAAGGTCGAGGTCGAGGTGTTTGTCGAGAGCATGTACAGCGATGGCCGCGAGCGCGCCATCACGGGTCTGTTCAGCTTCGTTGCCATCGACGAGCAACAGCGCCCGGTACCGGTGCTGCCAGCGTCTGCCCTGAACTCGGCGGACTGAGCAGAGCCGATCGCTGGCCGCCGGTCGATGTCGGCGGCCAGCGCTGGCCGGCCTGCGCCTATTGGGCGCTGCTGGCGACCAGTTTTTCCGCCGGCGCCGCAGCCTGTTTCTGGTCCGCGCTTTCGATCAGCGCCACCAGGGTCCAGCCGGCCTGCGGGCGCAGCTGACTGTCGGGGCTGACCACGTGCACCCAGCCCTCGCGATCGCGGGCGAACAGCAGGGTGGCCCGTGAGCCGTGCAGCGCCTGGTACTGCTCGAAGCTGAAGCCTTCGGTCAGGGTCGTGCTGTAGAGCTCGGCGCCCTGGGCCAGGCGACTGGCCGCCTGCGGATAGGTCAGCGCCTGACTGCCGAGGGGGCGGCCGCGATGTTCGTCGCTGGCCCGGTGCTTGTCGCTGCGCCGGCTTTCCTGGCCGCTGGCCAGGCTGTACAGGCGGCCCTGGCCGAATTCGTGGCGAAAACGCATGCTCGCCAGGGTGTTGAGCTCGCCGGCCGGAGACAGGGCCAGCAGATGGCCGATGCCGACCAGATCCAGATGGGCCTCGGCGTGCTGGGAGGCGGGGTTGCCAAAATAGGTCGGCAAATTGACCATGCGCGCGGCGCGGATGTTCTCCCAGCTCGAGTCGGTCAGCAGCACCCGGCAGCCGAGTTGCTGCAGCGTCTGACCGATGGCCCGGGCGACCGGATTGGCGCCGACGATCAGAAAGCCGCTGGGCGCAGGCTCCGCGACCTTGAGCAGGCTCGCCAGGGGTCGGGCGGTGGCGCTCTGCAGGATCACGGTGCCGATGATCACGGCGAAGGTCAGGGGCACCAGCAGTTCGGCGCCGGCGTGGCCGGTTTCGCCGAGGCGAATGGCGAAGATCGCCGAAACCGCCGCGGCGACTATGCCGCGCGGGGATATCCAGGCCAGCAGCGCGCGTTCGCGCCAGTTGAGGCTGGAGCCGAAGGTCGACAGGGCCACGTTCAGCGGCCGGGCGATGAACTGGATCACCGCCAGCAGTATCAATACGGCCGGGCCGAGGGCGAGCAGCGCCGCCAGGTCCAGGCGCGCGGCCAGGATGATGAAGAGCCCGGAGATCAGCAGCACGCTGAGGTTTTCCTTGAAGTGCAGGATGTGCCGGACATCGACTCCCTTCATGTTGGCCAGCCACATGCCCATCAGGGTCACGGCCAGCAGCCCGGACTCGTGCATCACCTCGTTGGAGGCGATGAACACAGCCAGCACGGTGGCCAGCACCGCCAGGTTATGCAGGTAGTCCGGCAGCCACTGGCGGCGCAGTACCTGGCCCAGGGCCCAGCCGCCGGCCACGCCGAACAGGCTGCCGCAGACAATCACCCCGGCGAAGGTGATCAGGCTCTGCTGCAGGCCCTGGCCCTCGCCGCTGGCGATGATGAAGCTGAATACCACCACCGCCAGCAGCGCGCCTATGGGGTCGATGACGATGCCTTCCCAGCGCAGAATGTTGGCCACCGAGGCCTTTGGTCGCACCACCCGCAGCATCGGCACTATCACCGTGGGGCCGGTGACCAGGGTCAGGGTGCCGAACAGCAGGGCCATCTCCCAGGTGAAGTCGAGCAGGTAGTGGGTGGCGACGGCGATCACCCCCCAGGTGGCCAGGGCGCCGATGGTCACCATGCGCTTGACCACGCTGCCGATCTCCCGCCATTCGGATAGATGCAGGGTCAGGCTGCCCTCGAACAGGATCAAGGCCACCGCCATCGACACCATGGGCAACAGCAGCGGGCCGAACAGCGCCTGCGGATCCAGCCAGCCGAACACCGGGCCGGCGAAGATCCCGCAGACCAACAAAAACAGGATGGCCGGCAGGCGCAGGCGCCAGGCCAGCCACTGGCAGGCCAGGGCTGCGGCGCCTATGGCGGCGAAGGCGAGGAGGATATGTTGCTCGTTCATCGAAGATCCTTGGGGGCGGGAGGCTGGCCCTGGCGGGCCGGGCTGTGGAAGACTACCGGGCTTTGACACGCCGCCATAGCCCCCCATGCCTGCCATCGACCACCCTTTGATCGAGCGATTTGTCGAAAGCCTGTGGCTGGAGAAGGGCCTGTCACCGCACAGCCGCTCGGCCTATCGCAGCGATCTGGCGTTGTTTCACGGCTGGCTCCAGGCGCGCGGCCTGGCCCTTGAGGCGGTGGGGCGCGAGGCGATCCTCGACCACCTGGCCTGGCGCCTGAACCAAGGCTACAAGGCCCGCTCCACCGCCCGCCTGATCTCGGCGCTGCGCGGTTTCTACCGGTTTCTGTTGCGCGAGGGGCTGATCGGGCTGGATCCGACCCTGCAGGTCGAGCTGCCCCAGCTCGGCCGGCCCCTGCCCAAGTCACTCTCCGAGGCCGATGTCGAGGCCCTGCTGGCGGCGCCGGAGCTGGACGATCCGCTCGGCCTGCGCGACCGCGCCATGCTCGAGGTGCTCTATGCCTGCGGTCTGCGGGTGAGCGAGCTGGTCGGCCTGACCCTCGAGCAGGTCAATCTGCGCCAGGGCGTGCTGCGGGTGTTCGGCAAGGGCAGCAAGGAGCGCCTGGTGCCGCTGGGGGAAGAAGCAATCGCCTGGATCGAGCGCTACAGCAAGGAGGCGCGGCCGCTGCTGCTTGCTGGCAAACCCAGCGACGTGCTCTTTCCCAGCCTGCGCGGCGAGCAGATGACGCGGCAGACCTTCTGGCACCGGATCAAGCTCCAGGCGCGGATGGCCGGCATCGCCAAGGCGCTGTCGCCGCACACCCTGCGCCATGCCTTCGCCACCCACCTGCTCAACCACGGCGCCGATCTGCGGGTGGTGCAGATGCTGCTGGGCCACAGCGACCTGTCGACCACCCAGATCTATACCCACATCGCCCGTGCGCGCCTGCAGCACTTGCATGCCCAGCACCACCCGCGCGGCTGAACGCGCCGTTTGGCCGTCGCAGTCCGGGTTTAGGGCGGTCTGTGCTAGTCTGTGGCGATTTCCGCCCGTCCGTCTCTCGACAGGAGTTTCCATGCGCTTGACCCGCACTTTTGCCGCCGTGGCCCTTGGCCTGGCCAGCACCATGTCCCTGGCCGAGGATGCCGATCAGGCGATTCGCCAGAGCCTGCAGTCGATCCAGCCGGGCATGCCCATCGAGGCCATCGCCGAGAGCCCGCTGCCGGGCCTGTACCAGGTTCACCTCAAAGGTGGCCGCCAGCTCTATACCAGTGCCGACGGTCAGTATGTGCTGCAGGGCTACCTGTTCCAGATCAAGGACGGCCAGGCGATCAACCTGACCGAGCAGCACGAAACCAAGGCCATCGCCGAGCAGGTCAACGCCATTGCCCCAAGCCAGATGGTGGTGTTCGCGCCCAAGGCGCCCAAGGCCCATATCACGGTGTTCACCGACACCGACTGCGGCTACTGCCAGAAGCTGCACAGCGAGGTGCCCGAGCTCAACCGCCTGGGTGTTGAGGTGCGTTACCTGGCGTTTCCGCGTCAGGGCCTGCAGAGCCCGGCCTACAAGGAAATGGTCAGCATCTGGTGCGCCAAGGACCCCAAGGCGGCGATGGACCTGGCCAAGAGCCGCCAGGCGGTGCCTGACGCCGAGTGCAGCAATCCGGTGGCCGAGCAGTACGCCCTCGGCCAGATGATTGGGGTCACCGGCACCCCGGCCATCGTCCTGGCCAACGGCAAGCTGATCCCCGGCTACCAGCCGGCGGCGCAACTGGCCAAGCTGGCGCTCGACGCCCAGGAGTGAGGGCACCCGGGCCGATTGACTAATAAACAGCCGCTTCGTAAGGTGCGGCTCTTTTTCTGCGGCCGGAGCTTGCTCCGGCCGTTTTTCGCAGTGCAGATGGGGAGTTGAGTGTGAAACCGGTCAAAGTAGGCATCTGTGGGCTGGGCACCGTCGGTGGCGGGACCTTCAACGTGCTCAAGCGCAACGCCGAGGAAATCGCCCGGCGCGCCGGGCGCGGCATCGAAGTGGCGCAGATCGCGCTGCGCTCGCAGAACCCGCAGTGCGACATCACCGGTACGCCCATTACCCGCGATGTCTTCGAACTGGTGGACAACCCCGAGATCGACATCGTCATCGAGCTGATCGGTGGCTACAGCCTGGCCCGCGAGCTGGTGCTCAAGGCCATCGACAACGGCAAGCACGTGGTCACCGCGAACAAGGCGTTGATCGCCGTGCATGGCAACGAAATCTTCGCCAAGGCCCGCGACAAGGGCGTGATCGTCGCCTTCGAGGCGGCGGTCGCCGGCGGCATTCCGGTGATCAAGGCGATCCGCGAGGGCCTGGCGGCCAATCGCATCAACTGGCTGGCCGGGATCATCAACGGCACCGGCAACTTCATCTTGAGCGAGATGCGCGAGAAGGGCCGCGCCTTCGCCGACGTGCTGGCCGAAGCCCAGGCGCTGGGTTATGCCGAGGCCGACCCGACCTTCGACGTCGAGGGCATCGATGCGGCGCACAAGCTGACCATCCTCGCCTCCATCGCCTTCGGCATCCCGCTGCAGTTCGACAAGGCCTACACCGAGGGCATCACCCGCCTGACCAGCGCCGATGTCGGCTATGCCGAAGCCCTGGGCTATCGCATCAAGCACCTGGGCGTGGCCCGTCGCACCGAGGCCGGCTTCGAGCTGCGCGTGCATCCGACCCTGATTCCGGCCGACCGCCTGATCGCCAACGTCAATGGCGTGATGAATGCGGTGATGGTCAACGGCGACGCCGCCGGCTCCACCCTCTATTACGGCGCCGGAGCCGGCATGGAGGCGACCGCCTCGGCGGTGGTGGCCGATCTGGTCGACGTGGTACGCGCCCTGACCACCGACCCGACCAACCGCGTGCCGCACCTGGCCTTCCAGGCCGATGCCCTGAGCGACCACCCGATCCTGCCGATCGCCGACTCCCAGAGCGCCTACTACCTGCGCATCCAGGCCAAGGATCATCCGGGCGTGTTGGCCCAGGTGGCGAGCATCCTCTCGGCGCGTGGCATCAATATCGAGTCGATCATGCAGAAAGAGGCCGAGGAGCACGACGGCCTGGTGCCGATGATCCTGGTCACCCACCGCGTCCTCGAGGCGCGTATCAACGACGCCATCGCCGCTCTGGAAGGGCTGGACGACGTGGTCGGCAACGTCGTGCGCATCCGCGTCGAGCAACTGGTCTGAGGTAAGAAAGTCATGCGTTATATCAGTACCCGCGGCCAGGCCCCGGCCCTCAACTTCGAAGAAGTGCTGCTCGCCGGCCTGGCCAGCGACGGCGGCCTCTACGTGCCGGAGAACCTGCCGCGCTTCAGCGTCGAGGAGATCGCCTCCTGGGCCGGCCTGCCGTATCACGAGCTGGCCTTCCGGGTGATGCGCCCCTTCGTCGCCGGCTCCATCGCCGACGCCGACTTCAAGAAGATTCTCGAGGACACCTACGGCGTGTTCGCCCACAGCGCCGTGGCACCGCTGCGTCAGCTCAATGGCAACGAGTGGGTGCTGGAGCTGTTCCACGGCCCGACCCTGGCGTTCAAGGACTTCGCCCTGCAGCTGCTCGGCCGCCTGCTCGACTACGTGCTGGCCAAGCGTGGCGAGCGCGTGGTGATCATGGGCGCCACCTCGGGTGATACCGGCTCGGCGGCCATCGAAGGCTGCCGCCGTTGCGAGAACGTCGACATCTTCATCCTGCATCCGCACAACCGCGTCTCGGAAGTGCAGCGCCGGCAGATGACGA
>JBFHKK010000002.1:0-24811 GCA_041595475.1 Pseudomonas sp.
ATGGAATTTCTCGGCGACAGCCCGTTGCTGGCCTTCCACGCCGCCTTCGACCAGCGCATGCTGGCCCGCGCCCTCAAGCAGGTGCTCGACCTGCCGTTGCGCCACCGGTTCTTCGATGTCGCCGAGCTGGCGCCGCTGCTGTGTCCCCAGGCTCAGGTCGGCCGCGGCGGCCTGGATGACTGGGCCAGTCACTTCGGCCTGCAGGTGCAGCAGCGCCACCATGCCAGCGCCGACGCCCTGGTCACCGCCGAACTGGCGCTGATCCTGTTCAGCCTGGCGCGCCGCCAGCAGCTCGACGACCTGCCGGCGCTGCAGGCGCGCCTGGCCGGCTGGCGCCGGCGCCAGCGCGCCCTGTCGCTCTAAGGGCGCAGCCAGCCATCGCGACTCAGGCGCGCCCGAAACAGGCCACGCCCAAAGGCCGACCACGACTGACTGGCGCTTCGGCTCCTGCCGCGATCGGGAAGCCTCCTCGATTTGCCCCAACGCCCGCTCGCCCGAACAGATGGCAAAACGCCCCGATCAACGGGGCGTTTTGCTGTCGCGCTGACGCTTAGTGGTCGATGGCGGCTCCGGCACCCCGGGGGATGCGGATGTCCTCGATGATGTGCTGGATATGCTCCGGCGGCGCAGCGGTGACCTTGGAAACCACCAGCGATACCGCGAAGTTGAAGAGCATGCCCAGGGTACCGATGCCCTCGGGGGAGATACCGAACCACCACTCGTTCGGGCCCGCGGTCGGGTCGATGAACTTGTAGTAGACGATATAGCTGAAGGTGAAGGCCAGGCCCACCACCATGCCGGCGATCGCCCCTTCCTTGTTCATCTTCTTGGAGAAGATGCCCATGACGATGGCCGGGAAGAACGAGGCCGCCGCCAGGCCGAAGGCGAACGCCACCACCTGGGCCACGAACGCCGGCGGGTAGATGCCGAACAGGCCGGCCACCACCACCGCCACACCGGCGGCGATACGCGCGGCGAGCAGTTCACCCTTCTCGCTGATGTTGGGCTTGATCGCGCTCTTGAGCAGGTCGTGGGAGATCGAGGTGGAGATCACCAGCAGCAGGCCTGCCGCGGTCGACAAGGCCGCCGCCAGACCACCGGCAGCGATCAGGGCGATCACCCAGCCCGGCAGGTTGGCGATTTCCGGGTTGGCCAGAACCATGATGTCGCGGTCCACATAGAGCTCGGTGGTGGCGTCGGTCGGGGCGTTGGTCACCAGGCGCTGGCCATGCTCGCCGCGTTCCTCGGCGAAGGTCGGGTTGCCGACGAAGGGCGCGCCAGGGCCGTACTGGATCTTGCCGTCGCCGTTCTTGTCCAGCCAGGCGATCAGACCGGACTTCTCCCAGTTACTGATCCACTGCGGCGCTTCTTCATAGCTGATCCCCGGGATGGTGGTCAGCAGGTTGGTGCGGGCGAACGCGGCCACGGCCGGCGCGGTGGTGTAGAGGATGGCGATGAACAGCAGCGCATAACCGGCGGACTGACGCGCCGCGCGCACGGTCGGGGTGGTGAAGAAGCGCACGATCACGTGGGGCAGACCGGCGGTACCGACCATCAGCGCCATGGTGATGAAGAACACGTCTATGGTCGACTTGCTGCCGTCGGTGTAGGTGCCGAAGCCCAGCTCCTCACCCAGGCCGTTGAGGCGTTCGAGCACCGACTGGCCGGTTCCGGTGACCTCGCTGCCGAAGCCCAGCTGCGGGATCGGGTTGCCGGTGATCAGCATGGAGATGTAAATCGCCGGCACCATGTAGGCGAAGATCATCACGCAGTACTGCGCCACCTGGGTGTAGGTGATGCCCTTCATGCCGCCGAGTACCGAGTAGAAGAACACGATGGCCATGCCGATCATCACGCCGGTGTTGATGTCCACCTCCAGGTAGCGGGAGAAGACGATGCCGACGCCGCGCATCTGCCCGGCCACATAGGTGAAGGAGATGAAGATCACGCAGATCACCGCCACCAGGCGCGCGGTCTGCGAGTAGTAACGCTCGCCGATGAAGTCCGGCACGGTGAACTTGCCGAACTTGCGCAGGTAGGGCGCCAGGCACATGGCCAGGAGCACGTAGCCGCCGGTCCAGCCCATCAGGTAGACGCTGCCGTCGAGGCCGACGAAGGAGATGATCCCGGCCATGGAGATGAACGACGCCGCACTCATCCAGTCGGCGCCGGTGGCCATGCCGTTGAGCACCGGGTGCACGCCCTTGCTGGCGACGTAGTACTCGCTGGTGGAACCGGCACGGGTCCACAGCGCAATGCCGATGTAGAGCGCGAAGGTCGCGCCGACGAACAGGTAGATCAGGGTTTGGGTATCCATGCTCGGCGGCCTCAGTCTTCGTGGACGTCGTGCTTGCGGTCGTACTGATTCATCTTCCACACGTAGAAGAAGATCATCACCACGAACACGTAGATGGAACCCTGCTGGGCGAACCAGAAGCCCAGGGGGAAGCCGAAGAACTGGATCTGGTTGAGCTCTTCGACGAACAGGATGCCGCAGCCGAACGAGACCGTGAACCAGATGGCCAGCAGCACCAGCATCAGGCGCAGATTATCTTTCCAGTAGGCTTTCGCAGCCTCTTGCTTGGACGTCGACATCAGAGGAACTCCTCGGGGGCTTGTCGGGTATTGACACCTTCACACTAGCAAGGCAATGCACCCTTGGCTGTGAGACTTTGGTCGAGTGCCACACTGAATCGCCCCGGGTTTCGTGGCGGCCGGGAAAACAGCCGGGCGATGCGCAGCGCCAACAGCAGCAACCAGAACAGTGCCAGGGACAGGCCGACCAGTGCCTACTGCAGCGGGTGCACGGCCAGGCGCCTGAGCAACAGCATGCGTCCCATGGGGACTCTCCTTGGGAGAAGCCGTGGAGGCCATGTGCGGACTCTGTGGCGTCAGGGTGACGCGCACACGCGGGCGCGCCACCTAGATCGGCTTGGCCTTTTGTCCGCTGCCTGAGCTAATCTGCCCCCTATGCGCCCGACCGCCCCCGACACGCCCAGCCGCGACGACCACCCGCACCTTACCGCCAGCGAGCAGATTCTCCAGGCGCTGGAGGCCGGTAAGAACAAGCGCGTGCGCAAACTGCTGGGGCGCATGCACCCGGCCAAGATCGCCGCCATGTTCGAGCTGCTCTCGGCCGAGCAGCGCCTGGCGCTCTGGCAGCAGACCGCGCCTGAGCTGGAGGCGCGCATCCTGCCGCACCTGAGCCTGACCCTGCGCGCCCAGCTGGCCGGCGAGGCCAGCGAGCATCCGGCGGCCGGGCCCGAACACGAAGCCAACGAAGACAGTCAGCTGCAGGCCCTGCGCGACGCCCTGAGCGAGAAGAAGCTCAAGCGCGTGGCCAAGATGCTCCACCGCATGCACCCAGCCAAGGTCGCCGGCCTGCTCGAGGCCCTGCCGCCGGCCGAACGCCTGGCCGCCTGGAGCATGGTCGAGACCGAGCGCGCCGGTAAGGTGCTGACCTACCTGCACGACGAGATCTGCGTCGCCCTGGCCGAGGAGCTCGACCTCGACGACCTGATCGCCTCGGCCCAGCACCTGCAACTGGATGACCGGGTCGACCTGATCCAGACCCTGCCCAGCGGGCTGGGGCGCAAGCTGCTGCGCGCCAGCAGCCGGGTGCAACGCGAGCAACTCGAGTCGCTGCTGGCCTATCCGGAGGATTCCGCCGGCGGCCTGATGAACGCCGACGCCATCCAGATCCGCTCCGGGGTCAAGGCCGGCACCGTGCTGCGCTATCTGCGCCTGCTCGAGGCCCTGCCGCCGCAAACCGACATGCTGATGGTGGTCGACCGCAAGGGCCACTACCAGGGCGGCCTGCGCCTGAGCGCCCTGGTCACCGCCGACCTCGGGCAGACCGTCGATGCCCTCACCGACCGGCAGATCACCGGCATCGCCGTGACCACCGAGGGCGACGAGGTGGCCCGCCGCTTCCAGGAACTCGACCTGCTCTCGGCGCCGGTGGTGGACGAGCACAACAAGGTGATCGGGCGCATCACCCTGGACGATGTCGCCGAGCTCACCCGCGAGGGCTCGCAACGGGCGCTGATGCACATGGCCGGCCTCGACGAGGAAGCCGACATCTTCGCCCCGGTGCTGGTCAGCTCGCGCCGGCGCGCGGTCTGGCTGGGCATCAACCTGATCACCGCCTTCAGCGCCGCCTGGGTCATCGGCCTGTTCCAGGCCACCCTTGAGCAGCTGGTGGCCCTGGCCGTGCTGATGCCGATAGTGGCGAGCATGGGCGGTATCGCCGGCAGTCAGACCCTGACCCTGGTGATCCGCGGCCTGGCCCTGGGCCAGGTGCAGAAGGGCAACAGCCGCATCCTGCTCAACCGCGAGCTGGGCATCTCCATTCTCAACGGCCTGCTCTGGGCCGTGGTGATCGCCCTGATCGCGGTGGCCTGGTTCGATCATTGGGGTCTGGGGGCGGTGCTCGGCAGCGCCATCCTGGTCAACCTGCTGTGCGCCGCCCTGGCCGGCTGGGGCGTGCCGCTGCTGCTCGAGCGCATGGGCATAGACCCGGCCCTGGCCGGTAGCGTGATCCTCACCACCGTGACCGATATCGTCGGCTTCTTCGCCTTCCTCGGCCTGGCCACCCTGGTTCTGCTCTGAGCCGCACGCCACAGGCCGAGGCGCTGGCCGGCGGCGCCACCGCTCAATCGCCGGCCAGGGCTAGCGTCCCGGCAGTCCGCTCCAGAGCTCATCCAGATTGCGAAAGCCCCAGTCATCCACCGACTCACGGCCGACGATGCGCTCGCTGCCCTTGAGCTTGGCCAGGTCGATGGTTTCCACGGGAATGGGCATCTTGGTGCGCGCGGAGAAGAACACCTTGACCCGCGGGGTGAGCAACGACTGGCCATGCTGCTCGAGGACCACGCCGAGACGGCCGCTCTGCAGGCGCACCAGGGAGCCGGTGGGATAGATGCCGACCGTTTTGACGAAGGCCTGGAACACGTGCTCGTCGAAGTGCCCGTGGCTCCACTCGGCCATCTTGTGGATCGACTCGGCCGGGCCCCAGCCCTTCTTGTAGGGGCGGTCGGAGGTGATCGCATCGTAGACGTCGCAGACCGCACCCATGCGCGCCAGCAGGCTGATCTGCTCGCCGGCCAGGCCATGGGGGTAGCCACTGCCGTCGACCTTCTCGTGGTGATGCAGGCAGACATCCAGCACCGGGGCGCTGACGTTGTAGGTGTCGCGCAGGATGCGCGAGCCGGCCTGGGGGTGGCCGCGCATCTCTGCGAACTCGCGATCGTCGAGCTTGCCCGGCTTGTTGAGAATCCGCGGGTCCATGACCGCCTTGCCGATGTCGTGCAGCAGGCCGGCCACCCCGGCCTCGTGCACCTGGCTCTCGGTCAGGTCGAGCTGGCGGGCCAGGGCGATCATCAGCGCGCAGACCGCTACCGAGTGCATGAAGGTGTATTCGTCGGCATTCTTCAGCCGGGCCAGGCTGATCAGGGCGCTGGGCTGGCGCAGTACCGACTCGGACATCTCATGGACCAGCTCGCCGACATTTTCCAGGTTCACCACCCGGCCCATGCGCGCGTCGCCGAACATGGCCATCACCGCGCCCTTGCTCTTGGCGCACAGGCGCGCGGCGCGCTGGACCTCCTCGTCCAGGCTCGAACGGCGCACCTCGGCCGGCGTCGGCTGGGCGGCCATGAGCAGCGCCACCGTTTCCTGCTCGACCTCTTCGGCGGTCTTGCCGCTGGCCACATCCAGGCCGCGACTGGTGTCTATCCAGACCTCGCGGATGCCGCTGTCGCGGATGCGCTGCAGATCGCGGTCGCTGTCCAGCAGAAAGCGCGTGGACCAGAACGGATGTTCCATCCAGGACCCGCAGAGTTCATGCAGGAACATGCCGAGCAGCAACTGGTCGACGGAAATGCGTTTGAGCAAGACGGCGGCCCCGGGGTGATTATTGTTTTGCCCAAGCATAAACCAGCCGCTCGACTCTTGGATGCTGCCGTTTGCGCTCATTTGCCCGCCACTGGTCGGCGCGCTTGGAGCCCCGGCCCGGGCTGCTTATCATGGCCGCGCCATGCACTGACAAGGAGGCTCCAGATGCATCGACTGCTGACCGCCCTGAGCGTCATCCTGCTGCTCTCGCTCAACACCCTGGTGCTGATCGGACCGCTGCTGCTGATCGCCCTGGGCAAGCTGGTACTGCCCGGTCGGGCGCTCAAGGCCGCCTGCTCGCGCGCCGTCATGTGGGTCGCGGAGACCTGGGCGGAACTCAACAAGCTGATCTTCGCCGCCCTGCTGCCGACCGTCTGGGACATTCGCGGCGGTGCCGAGCTGCGCCCGGACACCTCCTACCTGGTGGTCTGCAACCACCAGAGCTGGGTGGATATTCCGGCGCTGATCCAGGCCTTCAACCGCAAGACCCCCTACTTCAAGTTCTTCCTCAAGCAGGAGCTGCGCTGGGTCCCGCTGCTCGGCCTGGCCTGGTGGGCGCTGGACTACCCCTTTATGAAGCGCTATTCGAAGGAGTTCCTGGCCAGGCGCCCACAGCTCAGAGGCCAGGACCTGGCGATCACCAGGCGCGCCTGCGAGAAGTTCAAGGACCTGCCGGTGACCGTGGTCAATTACCTGGAAGGCACCCGCTTCACCCCGGCCAAGCAGGCCCAGCAGGACTCGCCCTACCGCTACCTGCTGAAACCCAAGGCCGGCGGCGTGGCCTTCGTCCTGGCCGCCCTGGGCGAGCAACTGGACGCGCTGCTGGACGTCACCATCGTCTATCCGGGCGAGGGCATCCCCGGCTTCTGGGCGCTGATCAGCGGCCAGGTGCCCAGGGTCATAGTGGATATCCAGACGCTTGCCCTGGAGCCGGCGCTGTGCCGGGGCGACTACGAGAACGATGCCGTCTTTCGCCAGCAGGTGCAGGACTGGGTCTCGCAACTGTGGCACGCCAAGGACGCGCGTATCGGCCGGCTGCGGACCGAGGCGCAGGCCGCCGATGCCCGCAGCAGCGGGCTGGGCGCCACCGGCTGAGGGCTGACGGCCCGACATGAAAAAGGGCGGCCGAGGCCGCCCTTTTCGCCGCTCGCGCCTCAGGCGGCGCTGAACATCTTGTGCGGGTCCATGACGAATTTCTTCGCCACCCCGGTATCGAACTCGTGGTAGCCCTTGGGCGCCTCGTCCAGGCTGATCACCTCGACGCCGACCACGTCGGCGATGTTGATCCGGTCCCACATGATCGCCTGCATCAGCTGGCGGTTGTACTTCATCACCGGGGTCTGGCCGGTGTGGAAGCTGTGCGACTTGGCCCAGCCGAGGCCGAAGCGGATGCTCAGGCTGCCATGCTTGGCCGCTTCGTTGACCGCGCCCGGATCCTCGGTGACATAGAGACCGGGAATGCCGATGTTGCCGGCCACCCGGGTCAGCTGCATGAGCGAGTTGAGCACGGTGGCCGGGGCCTCGTGCTGGGCACCGTCATGACCGTGGCCGCGGGCCTCGAAGCCGACGCAGTCGATGGCGCAGTCGACCTCGGGCTCGCCCAGCAGGTTGGCCACCTGCTCGTGCAGCGGCACGTCCTGGGACAGGTCGACCACCTCGAAGCCCTGGGCCTTGGCATGGATCAGGCGCACCGGGTTGACGTCGCCGACGATGACCACGGCGGCGCCGAGCAGGCGCGCCGAGGCAGCCGCGGCCAGGCCAACCGGGCCGGCGCCGGCGACATACACGGTGCTGCCGGGGCCGACGCCGGCGGTGACGGCGCCGTGGTAGCCGGTCGGCAGGATGTCGGACAGGCAGGTCAGGTCGCGGATCTTCTCCATGGCCTTGTCGCGGTCCGGCAGCTTGAGCAGGTTGAAGTCGGCATAGGGCACCAGCACGTACTCGGCCTGGCCACCGGTCCAGTCGCCCATGTCGACGTAGCCGTAGGCACCGCCGGCGCGGGCCGGGTTGACCGTCAGGCAGACCCCGGTGTGCTGCTCCTTGCAGCTGCGGCAGCGGCCGCAGGCGACGTTGAAGGGTACCGAGACCAGGTCGCCGATCTTCAGCCGCTCGACGTCACGGCCCGCTTCGATCACCTCGCCGGTGATCTCGTGGCCCAGCACCAGGCCGGTTTGCGCGGTGGTGCGGCCGCGCACCATGTGCTGGTCGGAGCCGCAGATGTTGGTGGAAACCACCTTGAGGATGACGCCGTGCTCGATCTTGTTGCCGCGCGGATCCTGCATTTTCGGGTAGTCGATCTTCTGCACTTCGACCTTGCCGGCGCCGAGATAGACGACGCCACGATTACCGGACATAGGGTGTTCTCCTTTGTTATGTGGATACAAAGGCGCGGTCACAGGCCGCGCGGCCTTGCACTGGAGCAGTGTTCCGTTGTCTGTGAGAGCCCGCTAAAAGGCAGTGCGGTACAGCCTCTCGGTTGCGTTACCAGGTCGCGGCCCGGCCTCGGGCCCGCCGCGGCCGGGATGGGTCAGGCGTGCAGCACCACGGTACGATTGGCGTTGAGAAACACCCGCCGCTCGATGTGGTAGCCGACCGCCTTGGCCAGGGTCAGGCACTCGATGTCGCGACCCTTGGCGATCAGGTCTTCGGGGTAATGGGCGTGGTCGACCGCCTCGACGCCCTGGGCGATGATCGGCCCCTCGTCGAGGTCGTTGTTGATGTAGTGGGCGGTGGCGCCGACCAGCTTGACGCCCTTCTGGTAGGCCTGGTGGTAGGGCTTGGCGCCCTTGAAACCGGGCAGCAGCGAGTGGTGGATGTTGATCGCCCAGCCATCGAGCTTGCTGCACAGCTCCGGCGACAGCACCTGCATGTAGCGCGCCAGCACCACCAGCTCGGCGCCGGTGTCCTCGATGACCCGCATCACCTTGCGCTCCTGCGCCGGCTTGTCGTTCGGGTCGAGGGGGAAGTAGTGATAGGGGATGTCGTGCCAGCGGGCCAGGGGCTCCAGGTCCGGATGGTTGGACACCACCGCCACCACGTCCATGGCCAGGTGACCGATGCGCTGGCGATAGAGCAGATCGTTCAGGCAGTGGTCGGCCTTGGACACCATCAGCACCACCCGCGCCCGATAGCCCGGCGGGGTCAGCTCGGTGTGCATGTCGAAGGGCGCCAGGCGCTCGGCCAGGCCGACGCGAAAGGCCGCCTCGTCGAAATCGCTTGGCTGGCGGAACTCCACACGGATGAAGAAGCGTGACGACAGCCGGTCATCGAACGAATGGTGCTCGGTGACGTAGCAGCGCTGCTCGTAGAGAAAACGCGTCACCGCATCCACGGTGCCGAGCACGCTCGGGCAGTGGGCGGCGAGGATCCAGGTGTCGGGGGTGCGGCTCATACTTAAGCTCCCGGTGCGGCATGCCGTGGGCAGGCGCCTGCGAGTCGGCTAGGGCCGCGCCCGCAGGCGTTGGCGAGGCCTCAGGCCTTGATCGCCAGGCCGAATTCGGCGCTGGCGTCCTGCAGCCAGAGCCAGGTGTAGTCGGCGAAGCTGCGCCGCACCACCAGCTCCCAGGTGTCCTCGGCGGTGTGGCGGATGATCAGCTGCGACTTGGCGAAAGTGGTGCCGACCGCCTTGCCCTCAGGGAAGTTGCTCGGGTGCACGTCGTAGGGCGTGGACTTCATCAGCACTTCGCGCGCCTTGGGCCCGGACAGCTCCAGCAGGGTCTGGCCGCCGCTGACGTTGACCACCGCGATGTGCTGACCGTCGAGGGCCTCGCGCAGCTTCTGCTCGGTGGCGAACTCGGTGCCGCCGGGCACAATCAGCAGCCACTCGTCCGGGGCCAGCCACTGCAGCGAGGTCTCGCCGCTAGCGACCAGGGTCAGGGCCACCGGCAGCTCCAGGCCCAGGGCCTTGTGCACACCGCCGGCGAAGGCCGGATCGCTGGCGTCGCCGCGCAGGATCAGATGCCCGAGCAGCTTCTTCTCGCGCAGGGTCACCCCGGCGCTAGCGCCCTTGCCCTTGCGCGCCAGTTCGTCGAGACCGACGTGGAACAGGGGCGACTGGCCGTGGCCGTTGTCGGGGCGTTGCTGGTAAACATTCACGTTAGACATTCTGGCGATCCCCTTTCGGGTCATAGAACACGGGGCTGACGATTTCGGCTTCGATCACGCTGCCGTCGACCAGCGGGGCGAAGACCTTCTCGCCCATGCGCTTGAGGCCGCCCTTGACCAGGGCCATGGCGATGGAGCAGTCGAGTGCCGCGCTCATGTAGCTGGAGGTGACGTGGCCGACCATGTCCATCGGCGTCGACTGCTGGGTGTCGAACACCAGCTGGGCACCCTCGGGCAGCACCTTGCTGGGGTCGACCGGCTTGAGCCCGACCAGCTGCTTGCGGTTCTCGCGCAGGCAGTCCTCGCGGTTCATGCCACGCCAGCCGATCCAGGAGAACGGCTTGTTGCGCCCGACGCACCAGCCCATGCCCAGATCGTCCGGGGTCACGGAGCCGTCGGTGTCCTGGCCGACGATGATGAAGCCCTTCTCGGCCCTCAGCACGTGCATGGTCTCGGTGCCGTAGGGGGTCAGGCCGTGCTTCTGGCCCGCCTCGATCAGCTTCTCCCAGACGCCCAGGGCGTAGTCGGCCTGGACGTTGACCTCATAGCTCAGCTCGCCGGTGAAGGAGATGCGGAACACCCGCGCCGGCACCCCGCCGACCTTGCCTTCCTGCCAGGTCATAAAGGGGAACTTGTCCTTGTCCAGGTCGATGTCGGTGACCTCTGACAGCAGCTTGCGGCTGTTGGGACCGGACAGGGTCATGGTCGCCCAGTGGTCGGTGACCGAGCTGAAGTACACCTTCAGCTCCGGCCATTCGGTCTGGTGGTAGATCTCCAGCCATTCCATGATGCGTGCCGCACCGCCGGTGGTGGTGGTCATCAGGAAGTGGTTGTCGCCCAGGCAGGCGGTCACACCGTCGTCGGTGACCATGCCGTCTTCCTTGCACATCAGGCCATAGCGGGCCTTGCCCACGTCCAGCTTGGTCCAGGCGTTGCTGTAGATGCGGTTGAGGAACTCGCGCGCATCCGGGCCCTGGATGTCGATCTTGCCCAGGGTCGAGGCATCCAGGATGCCCACCGCATTGCGCACCGCCAGACACTCGCGGGCCACGGCGGCGTGCAGGTCCTCGCCCTTCTTGGGGAAGTACCAGGGCCGCTTCCACTGGCCGACGTCCTCGAATTCGGCGCCGTTCTCCAGGTGCCACTTGTGCATCGCGGTGTAGCGCTTGGGATCGAACAGCGCGCCGACATGGCGGCCGGCCAGGGCGCCGAAGGTCACCGGGGTGTAGTTCGGGCGGAACATGGTGGTGCCCATCTGCGGGATGCTCACCCCCAGCGAACGGGCGGCGATGGCCAGGCCGTTGATGTTGCCCAGCTTGCCCTGATCGGTGCCGAAGCCCAGGGCGGTATAGCGCTTGACGTGCTCGACCGACTCGAAGCCCTCGCGGGTGGCCAGCTCGATGCCGGCCGCGGTGACGTCGTTCTGCAGGTCGACGAACTGCTTGGGCCCACGCGCCGTGCCCTTTTCGTGGGGCACCTGGAAGAGCGCGATGGCCGGTTCCTCGAAGCGCTTTTCGGCCTTCGGCACGTTGCCCGATACCGCCTTGAAGCCGGCTTCGGCAGCCGCCGTGGCACCGGCCTCGAAGCCGTCGGCCAGGGCATCGCCGAGGGCGAAGACGCCGTTCACCGCACCGGCGCAGAGGCGCTTCTGGAAGCCCTCGCCAGGCACGAAGGCGAGGATGTCTTCCTGCCAGGTCGGCTTGCCGCCCAGGTGCGAGGCCAGGTGCACCACCGGGCTGTAGCCGCCGGAGCTGGCGATCAGATCGCAATCGAGCATCTCGCCCGGGCTGGTGACCTTGTGCTTGAGCGGATCGATGGCGCACACGCGGGCGCCAGTGACTCGCTTGCTGCCGCGGGCCTCGACCACGGCGCTGCCGGTGAGCACGCGCACGCCGCGCTTACGCGCCTCCTCGACCCAGGCGCCGCGTGGGTTGCTGCGCGCATCGGCGATGGCGACCACCTGCTGGCCGGCGTCCAGCCAGTCGAGGGCCACGCGGTAGGCGTAGTCGTTGTTGGTCGAGAGCACCAGCTTGCGGCCCGGGGCGACGCCGTAGCGACGCACATAGGTGGAGACCGCATCGGCCAGCATGTTGCCCGGCACATCGTTGTTGCCATACACCAGCGGCCGCTCGTGGGCGCCGGTGGCCAGGACCACGCGCTTGGCCCGCACCCGGTGCAGGCGCTGGCGCACCTGACCCATGGGCGCAACCTCACCGAGGTGATCGGTGAGGCGCTCGTGGATGGTGAGGAAGTTGTGGTCGTGATAGCCGTTGACCGTGGCGCGCGGCAGCAGGGTGACCTCGGGCATCTTCTGCAGCTCGGCGACGGCCTGGGCCGCCCACTCGGCGGCCGGCTTGCCGTCCAGGGTCTCGCGGGTGCTGAGCAGGCTGCCGCCGAACTCTTCCTGCTCGTCGGCGAGGATCACCCGCGCGCCGCTGCGCCCGGCGGCCAGGGCCGCGGCCAGGCCGGCGGGGCCGGCACCGACCACCAGCACGTCGCAGTGCTGGTTGATGTGGTCGTAGCTGTCCGGATCCACTTCGGTGGGCGCGCGGCCGAGGCCGGCGGCCTTGCGGATGTACTTCTCGTAGGTCAGCCAGAGGTTCTGCGGGTACATGAAGGTCTTGTAGTAGAACCCGGGCGGCATCATCTTGCCGCCGACCTTGCCGAGAATGCCCATGAGGTCGTTGTTGACGCTCGGCCAGCCGTTGGTGCTGGCGGCCACCAGGCCCGGGTAGAGCGCCTGCTGAGTGGCGCGCACGTTGGGGATCTGCGCCGCCTCGGTGGAACCGATCTGCAGCACCGCATTGGGCTCCTCGGCGCCGGCCGCGACTATGCCGCGCGGACGCGAGTACTTGAAGCTGCGCCCGACGATGTCGACGCCGTTGGCCAGCAGCGCGGCGGCCAGGGTGTCACCGGCGAAACCCTGGTAGGTCTGGCCGTTGAAACTGAAGGTCATGGGCTGGCTGCGATCGATGCGCCCGCCCTGGGAAAGACGATTGACCTGGCTCATGCGGTGACTCCTTGGCCGGCGGCTTTCTTCTCGGCGAAGCTGGCCGCGGTGACGCTCGGCTGCTCGCCGATCTTGTAGGTTTCGTGGATCTCGTAGCTCACCGTGTGGCGCGTCACGTTGAAGAACTTGCGGCAGCCGGCGGCGTGCACCCAGAGTTCATGGTGGATGCCGCGCGGGTTGTCACGGAAGAACAGGTACTCGCCCCACTCCTCGTCGGTGCAGGCATTGGGATCCAGCGGGCGCGGGATGTGCGCCTGGCCTTTGGCGTGGAATTCCTCTTCGGAACGCAGCTCGCCGCAGTGCGGGCAGAAAATGTTCAGCATGATGGATACCTCCGGAAAACGTTCCGCCCTCTCCGGTCGGGAGAGGGTGCCAAAATCAGTGCGCCACCCCGGCCGCGCCGTGTTCGTCGATCAGCGCACCGTTGTGGAAGCGCTCGATGGAGAACGGCTTGGCCAGTGGGTGCATCTCGCCCTTGGCCAGGCTCGCGGCGAACACATGGCCGGAGCCGGGGGTGGCCTTGAAGCCACCGGTGCCCCAGCCGCAGTTGAAGAACAGGTTCTTCACCGGGGTCTTGGCGATGATCGGGCAGGCGTCCGGCGTGGTGTCGACGATGCCGCCCCACTGGCGGTTCATGCGCACCCGCGAGAGCACCGGGAACAGCTCGACGATGGCCTGCAGGGTGTGCTCGATGGTCGGGTAGGAGCCGCGCTGGCCGTAGCCGTTGTAGCTGTCGATGCCGGCGCCGATGACCAGGTCGCCCTTGTCCGACTGGCTGATGTAGCCGTGCACCGCGTTGGACATGATCACGGTGTCGATGATCGGCTTGATCGGCTCGGAGACCAGCGCCTGCAGCGGGTGGGATTCGAGCGGCAGACGGAAGCCGGCGAGCTTGGCCATGTGTCCGGAGTTACCGGCGGTGACCACGCCGACGCGCTTGCCGCCGATAAAGCCCTTGCTGGTCTCGACGCCGATGCAGACGCCGTTCTCCTTGCGAAAGCCGATCACCTCGGTCTGCTGGATCAGGTCCACGCCCAGGCCGTCGGCGGCGCGGGCATAGCCCCAGGCCACGGCATCGTGACGGGCGACGCCGCCGCGCCGCTGCAGCGAGGCGCCGAGGATCGGATAGCGGGTGTTCTTGCTGCAGTCCAGGTAGGGGATCATCTCCGCCACCTGCTGGGTGTTGAGCACTTCGCCGTCGATGCCGTTGAGGCGGTTGGCGCTGACCCGGCGCTCGATGTCGCGCATGTCCTGCAGGGTATGGCCGAGGTTGAACACCCCGCGCTGGGAGAACATGACGTTGTAGTTGAGATCCTGGGACAGGCCCTCCCAGAGCTTCATGGCGTGCTCGTAGAGGTGCGCCGACTCGTCCCACAGGTAGTTGGAACGGACGATGGTGGTGTTGCGCGCGGTGTTGCCGCCGCCCAGCCAGCCCTTCTCGACCACGGCGACGTTCTTAACCCCGAACTCCTTGGCCAGGTAGTAGGCGGTGGCCAGGCCGTGGCCGCCGCCGCCGACGATGATCACGTCGTAGACCGGCTTGGGCGTCGGATTGCGCCACATGCGCTGCCAGTTTTCATGGTGGCTGAAGGAGTGCTTGAGCAGGCCGAAGCCGGAATAGCGTTGCATAGGAGTGCTCCTGAAAGCTGTCCCCCTCGCCCGCCGAAGGGGGCTTGGGGGTGAGGGAAACAGTGGGGGCCTCTAGCGGGCTGGATCCCGCCGCTCCCCTCATCCGCCCCGCGGGCACTGCTCCCGCGGGGCAACCGATTGCCTAGCGATAAACCGGAAAATCTGCGCAAAGACCGGAAACCAGTGTAGCCACCTGGGCCTCGACGTCGGCGTCGCCGAGGTGATCGAGGATGTTGCAGATCCAGCCCGCCAGCTCGACGCTCTCGCGCTCCTTGAAGCCGCGGCTGGTGATCGCCGGGGTGCCGATGCGAATACCCGAGGTGACGAACGGCGACTGCGGATCGTTCGGCACGGCGTTCTTGTTCACCGTGATGCCGGCGCGGCCGAGGGCGGCGTCGGCGTCCTTGCCGGTCAGGCCCTGCTTGATCAGGCTGACCAGGAACAGGTGGTTGTCGGTACCGCCGGAGACCACGTCATAGCCGCGCTCGATGAACACCTTGGCCATGGCCTGGGCGTTCTTGATCACCTGCGCCTGGTACTCCTTGAAGCTCGGCTCCAAAGCCTCCTTGAAGCACACCGCCTTGGCCGCGATCACGTGCATCAGCGGGCCGCCCTGGGCGCCGGGGAAGACCGCGGCGTTGAGCTTCTTCTCGATCTCCGGATTGGCCTTGGCCAGGATCAGGCCGCCACGCGGGCCGCGCAGCGTCTTGTGGGTGGTGGTGGTGACCACGTCGGCGAAGGGAATCGGGTTCGGATAGAGGCCGGCGGCGACCAGACCGGCGACGTGGGCCATGTCGACGAACAGCAGCGCCCCGACCTTGTCGGCGATGGCGCGAAAACGCGGGAAGTCGAGGGTCTTGGAGTAGGCGCTGAAGCCGGCGACTATCATCTTCGGCTTGTGCTCGACGGCCAGGCGCTCGACCTCGTCGTAATCGATCAGCCCGGTGTCGGTGTCGATGCCGTACTGCACGGCGTTGTACAGCTTGCCCGAGGAGCTGACCTTGGAACCGTGGTTCAGGTGGCCGCCATGGGCCAGGCTCATGCCCAGCAGGGTGTCGCCGGCATTCAGCAGGGCCAGGTAGACGGCGCTGTTGGCCGAGGAGCCGGAGTGCGGCTGGACGTTGGCGTAGTCGGCGCCGAACAGCTGCTTGGCGCGGTCGATGGCCAGCTGCTCGACCACGTCGACGTGCTCGCAGCCGCCGTAGTAACGCTTGCCCGGGTAGCCTTCGGCGTACTTGTTGGTCAGGCCGCTACCCTGGGCCTCCATCACTCGCTGACTGCAATAGTTCTCCGAGGCGATCAGCTCGATGTGATGCTCCTGACGCGCCTCTTCGGCGTCGATCGCCGCCAGCAGTTCGTCGTCGTAGCCTTTGATTTGGTCGTGCTTGCTGAACATCGCTGATCTCCTGGGGCGCCACGCAAAGCGCATCTGTGTCGGATTAGGGGAACTGGCCCTTGTGCAGCCGATGGTATGACTGCCCCCCAACTGCCAGATGCCTGGGCACGCCACAGGGGATTGCGTTTGCGACATGCCGCTGTCGGCCCTGCACATGCCGGCCGCGCCACCGCCAACGGAAGCTGGGACTTTTAGCCTAGTTCGCCGGCGCGGCGCCTGCCGTTGCGCGCCGGCGCAATGTAGCGCCGGCTTGTCCCGCCGGCGCCTTGACAAGGCCCGCCACGCCACCTAGACCCAGCTAATCATGGCCTGCACGCCTGGCGCGCGGCGGCTGCGCCCTTGGTTTGGCAAGCGCACCCGACTCGCGCCCTCGGCAGGCCGCCGTTGCCCGCGGCCGTCGCGGGCCCAGCCACTCGCGAGGGCCACCCACCATGACGCGTCCGATCGACCTGCAACGCCGCCATTTCCTTCTCGGCAGCGCCGGCGCCTGCGCCGCCGGGCTGCTCGGCGGCGCCCCCCAGAGCCTGGCCGCCGAACCGCCGCTACCCGACTACGTCAACTGGAAGAACCCCGATGCGCTGATCCTGCACAGCCCCCAGACCCTGGAGACGCGGCGCCAGGCCATGGGCATCGGCACTGTCACCCCCAGCAATCAGCTGTTCGTGCGCAACAACCTGCCGAGCCCGGATCCGGCCATCCTGGCCGATCGCGACGCCTGGTCGGTGAGTTTCGTCGGAGTCAAGAATCCGCGCAGCCTGACCCTCGGCGAACTCAAGCAACTGGGGGTGGAAACGCTGGCCAGCGTGCTGCAGTGCTCGGGCAACGGCCGCGCCTTCTTCCCCCACGGCGCCAGCGGCACCCAGTGGTCGGTCGGCGCCGCCGGCTGCGTGCTCTGGACCGGCGTGCCGATGCGCCTGGTGATCGAGGCCCTCGGCGGCATTCTCGAGGGTCGCGGGTACATGACCAGTACCGGCGGCGAGCCCCTGCCGGCCGGCCTCGAGCCCAAGAGCGTGCTGGTCGAGCGCTCGGTGCCGCTGCGCGCGGTGGAGCAGGCCATGCTGGCCTGGGAACTCAATGGCGAACCCCTGCCACTGGCCCACGGCGGCCCGCTGCGCATGGTGCTGCCGGGCTTCTACGGGGTAAACAACGTCAAGTACGTCAAGCAGGTGGCCTTCACCACCGCGCAGAGCGACGCCAAGATCCAGGCCTCCGGCTACCGCATCCGCCCGATCGGCCAGGGCGGCGCACCGGATCAGCCGTCGATGTGGGAGATGAACGTGAAGTCCTGGATCACCCGGCCGCTCGAGCGGGTCAAGGCCGGGCGGGTGATGATCCAGGGCCTGGCCTTCGGCGGGGCCAAGCCGCTGCTGCGGGTGGAAGTATCGACCGACGGCGGCGACATCTGGCACATGGCCCGCTTTATCGGTCCGGAACTGGGGCCCTATGCCTGGCGCCCCTTCCTGTTCATCGCCGACCTGGCGCCGGGTCGCTACACCCTGGCCAGCCGCGCCAGCGACTTCGACGGCGAGATGCAGCCGCGCGAGCGGGTGGAGAACGAACGCGGCTATGGCAACAATGCCTGGACCGACCATGCCGTCGAACTCACGGTGGTCTAGGCGGCCCGGACGGTGCGACGCGCGCCTGGCCGTGTCTCTGGCGCTGCTCTGCCTGCCGCTGCCGGCCGGCGCGACCGGCGAGGCGGCCGATCCGCGCCTGGCGCTGGGCCGCCAGCTCTTCGGCGAACTGGCCGCGCCGGCCTGCAGCCTGTGCCATAGCCTCAGGGACGCCGGGGCCGAAGGCGCCATAGGCCCCAACCTGGATCGGCTCAGGCCCAGTGCCGCGCAGGTGGTGGCCGCCGTGCGCGGCGGCCTGGGGGTCATGCCCAGCTACGCCGACAGCCTGGATAAGGCGCAGATCGAGGCCCTGGCCCATTACGTCGCCGAGGTCGCGGGACGCTGAGGGCCGGGCTTCGCCTGTCTAATCCGCGCCATTCGCCTCGTCACTGCCTGCCTATACTGCAAGGCAGGGTCCCTCGCCCGCTCGGCTCAGCCACGCCGACCCTGGGGCCTCCAGAACAGGGGCGGACAGCATGAACGACGGCGAACTGCTCTATCGACAAGCCCTCGAGCGCCTGCGACAGCTGATCGACGAGGCCCTGGCCCGCGGCATCGAGGACCCCCACAGTGCGTCCCTGGCCACCGCCGATAGCAGTGCGCGGCCCTCGGTGCGCACCATCTACGTGGTAGCGGTGGAGGAAGCCGGCCTGCTGTTCTTCGCCAACCTCAAGAGCGGCAAGGGCCGCCAGTTGCAGGAAAACCCGCAGGCGGCGCTATGCTTCTTCTGGCCGGCGCTGCAGGAACAGGTGCTGATAGAAGGTGCGGTGGTCGCCCAGTCGGCCGAGGCGTCCGACCATTACTGGCGCCGCCGCCCGCGCGAGGCGCAACTGGCGGCCTGGGCCTCGGACCAGAGCGGTGCCGCGCAGAGCCCGCAGGCGCGCGAGCAGGCCCGCCATCGCGAGCAGGGCAGCGGCTTCGAGCCGATCGCCCGACACAGCGACTGGGTGGCCTTCCGCCTGCAGCCCGAGCGCATCGATTTCTGGCCGTCGGGCTGGCAGCGCCTGCGCGAGCGGGTCCGCTACCAGCAGGATGCCGACGGGCGCTGGTCGAAGCTCAGCCTGAACCCCTAAACCAATGGCCGCGCCGCGGCTGGCACCCGCACGCCGTCCGCCAACCGCCACGCTGCACAGGGAGCTTGTGATGGCCCATTACTCGGTCGAGGACATTCGCACTGTGGCCCTGGTCGGCCATGCCGGCAGCGGCAAGACCAGCCTGATCGAGGCCTTGCTGCACGCCAGTGGCGCCATCAGCCAGGCCGGCAGCCTGGAGCGCGGCGACACCCTCTGCGACAGCGACCCGCTGGAGCGCGAGTACGGCCACTCGCTGTCCTCGGCCCTGGCGCATTGCAGCCATGCCGGCGCCGAACTCAACCTGATCGACACCCCCGGCGCCGCGGACTTCGTCGGCCAGGCCATCGCCGCCCTGGCCGCGGTGGAAACCGCGCTGGTGGTGGTCAACGCGCAGAACGGCATCGAGCTGGGCACCCAGCGCATGATGGCCCTGGCCGCCGAGCGGCGGTTGTGCCGACTGCTGGTGGTGAACAAGATCGATGCCGAGCGCCTCGACCTGCCCGGCCTGCTGACCGAGCTGCGCGAGGCCTTCGGCAAGCAGGTGCTGCCACTGAATCTGCCGGCCGACGGCGGCAGCCGGGTGGTCGACTGCTTCTTCGAGCCGGCCGGCGAGGCGGATTTTGCCTCGGTGGCGACGGCCCATCAGGCCCTGGTCGATCAGGTCGTAGAGGTCGACGAGGCGCTGATGACCCGCTACCTGGAGCAGGGCGAAGTCAGCCCGCAGGCGCTGCACGCGCCCTTCGAGCAGGCCCTGCGCGAGGGCCATCTGATTCCCCTGTGCTTCGTCTCGGCGCGCAGCGGCGCCGGTATCGCCGAGTTGCTGGAGATCCTGGCCCGGCTGGCGCCCCATCCGGGCGAAGGCAATCCGCCGCTGTTCTTCAAGGGCGAGGGCGCCGCGGCCAAACCCTTTCACGCCCGGCCCGAACCCCAGGCCCATGTCCTGGCCCATGTGTTCAAGGTGGTGATCGACCCCTTCGTCGGCAAGCTCGGCATCTTTCGCGTCTATCAGGGCACTGTGCAGCGGGACATGCCGCTGTTCGTCGGCGACGCCAAGAAGGCCATCAAGGTCGGCCACCTGCTGCGCCTGCAGGGCAAGCGTCACGAGGAGGTTAGCCAGCTGATTCCCGGCGACTTCGGCGCCCTGAGCAAGGTCGAGGAGCTGGAATTCGATGCGCTGCTGCACGACTCCCACGACGAGGACCAGATCCACCTCAAGCCGCTGGCCTTTCCTGCGCCCATGCACGGCCTGGCCATCGAGGCCCGCCGCCGCGGCGACGAGCAGCGCCTGGCCGAGGTGCTGCACCGGCTGCTCGCCGAAGACCCCTGCGTGCGCCTCGACTATCACCCCGGCACCCGCGAGACGGTGCTGCGCGGCATGGGCGAGCTGCACCTGCGCTACCTGCTCGACCGCCTGACCTCAGGCTACAAGGTCGAAGTGCAGACCCGGCCGCCGCGGGTGCCCTACCGCGAAACCATCGGCCGCGCCGCCGAGGGCCACTGCCGGCACAAGAAGCAGAGCGGCGGCGCCGGCCAGTTCGGCGAGGTGTTCCTGCGCGTCGAGCCGCTGACGCGCGGTGCCGGCTTCGAATTCGTCGACGCCATCAAGGGCGGGGTGATTCCGGCGCAGTTCATCCCCTCGGTGGAGAAGGGTGTGCGCTCGGTGCTGGAGGCCGGCCCCCTGGCCGGCTATCCGCTGGTCGACCTCAGGGTCACCGTGCACGACGGCAAGAGCCATGCGGTGGACTCCAAGGACATCGCCTTTCAGGCCGCCGGACGCAAGGCCCTGCTCGATGCCCTGCAGCGGGCCGGCGGCCTGCTGCTGGAACCGCTCGCGAGCATCGAGATCAGCACCCCCGAGGCGCGCCTCGGCGACATCACCACCGACCTGGTCGGACGCCGCGGCCAGGTGCTCGGCAGCGAGCCCCAGGGGGCCGGCATGACCCTGGTGCGCGGCCAGGTGCCGCTGGCCGAACTGGAAGGCTACGGCGGCCGACTGAAGTCGATCACCGCGGGGCAAGGGGCCTACAGCCTGGAGCTGAGCCACTACAGCACCGCACCGCAAGAGATCCAGCAGCGCCTGGCCGCCGAGCACAAGGCCGAGCAGGCGGAGGATTGAAGCCCAAACCGGCAATGGCTGTTGGTTTTATCTGGCAGGTCACCTAGATTGGCAAGCGACTGGCGCAATGAGGGAAAGCCGCATGGGCAAGGGCAGATGGAGACTGATCGCAACCCTCGCAATCCTGCTCCAGGCGCTGCCGGCACTGGCCGAGACCTGGCTGGCCGGCGGCGAGCAGTGGCGCCCCTACAGCTATCTGGATGGCCAGGGCGAGGCCCGCGGCATCGCCGTGGATGTCACCCGCCAGGTCATGCAGCGGATCGGCCACGAGCCGCGCTTCCTGTTCTATCCGGTCAATCGCCTGCAGGCCATGCTGCGGCGCGGCGACCTCGACCTCAACTACGCCGATTCACCGCTGTGGAACAGCCCGGAGGAACTGCAGCGCTTCGTCTTCTCCAAGCCCTACCTCGAGGTGAGCGAGCACCTGTACTTTCTCGCCGGGCATCCGGCCGCCCCAGCCTCTCTCGGCGAGCTGAACGGGCTGCGCATCGGCATGGTCCGCAGCTACAGCTACCCGGCCCTGGACCCGGCCCTGGCCAGCGGCCGCCTGGGCAAGCTGGAGACCTCCAAGGACCTGGAGCTGCTCAACCTGCTGCAGCGCAAGCGGGTGGATGCGGTGGCCATGGTCGACGACCTGTTCGCCTACCTGGTGATGCATCAGGAACTCGACCCGGCGCTGTTCAGACGCGGCGCACATCTGAGCGATGCGCCCCTGGCCATCAAGCTGCAGCCGCGCCATGCGGCCTGGATTCCGCAGATAGACGCCGCCATCGAGCAACTGCTGCAGAGCGGCGAGGTGGCGCGCATCAAGCAGCGCTACCTGCCGCAGCCGGCCCGGCGCAAAGGCGACTCGCGCAGCCAGGCGCCGGAACAGCGGCTGGCGTGGCTTCAGTAGTCGATGACCACGTCGCCCTTGGGCACGCTGCAGCAGGAGAGGATATAACCCTCGGCGACGTCCTCGTCGGTGATCCCGCCGTTGTGCTCCATGCTCACCTCGCCGGCGGTCTTCATCACCTTGCAGGTGCCGCAGATGCCCATGCCGCAGGCCTTGGGAATATGCAGGCCGAGCTTGGCCGCGGCCGCGTGCACGGTCTCGCCCGGCTCGATGCGCACGCTCTTGCCGGTGCTGGTGAAATCCACCTTGAGTTGCTCGGAGAGCGGCACCGGCTCGGCCTCGGCGGCCTCGGCGGCCAGTTCCTTGACCTCCTCGCGGACGTCCGCCGGCGTGGCGCCGAAGGACTCCTCGTGGTAGTGCTTCATGTCGAAGCCGTTGACCTCGAGCAGGTGCTTGACCGCGTGCATGTAGGGCGTCGGGCCGCAGCAGAAGATCTCCCGCTCCTTGTAGTCCGGCGCGATCAGCTCGAGCATCTTCTGGTTGAAGAAGCCGCGGTAGCCGGCCCAGGGCTCGCCGAAACCGTGCTTTTCGCAGATCACGTGCAGGCTGAAATTGCTGATGCGCGCGGCCATGTGCTCCAGCTCGCTCCTGAAGATCACGTCCTTTGGGGTACGGGCGCTGTGGACGAAGACCATGTCGACGTTGGCGTTGGTGTCGTAGAACCAGCGCACCATCGACATCACCGGGGTGATACCGACGCCGCCACTGAGGTAGAGCACCTTCTCGGCGGGAAAATCCATGGCGTTGAACAGCCCCACCGGGCCGTGCACCGGCAGCTCGTCGCCCTCCTTGAGGTTGTCGTGCAGCCAGTTCGAGACCTTGCCGCCCGGCACCCGCTTGATGGTGATGGAGAAGCTGTAGGGCACCGACGGCGAGCTGGAGATGGTGTAGGAACGCATGATCGGCTGGCCGTCGATCTCCAGCTCCAGGGTGACGAACTGACCCGGCTTGAAGAAGAACAGGATCGGCTGCTCGGCCATGAAGCAGAAGGTGCGCACATCCCAAGTCTCCTGGATGACTTTGACGCAGCGCACCAGGTGGCGGCCATTGGCCCAGGTCTGGGTGGTTACCGGATTCAGGAAGTCGTTCGTCGTCATGGACGTCTCTCCGCGCATGGCCGGACATCGGCCTACAATGAAAATGATTGTGCGTAACGCCAAAAAGCGTCATTTGCCTGTTTACGACACTCGCATGCTTATCGCGACCTGCCCCGAAACACGCGGGCTGGCGCGTCGGAAACGGATGCCGCCATGTCGCCCGTGGATAAGGTTAGCCGCGCGGCGAACTCCACACTGGATTCCAGCCGAAGCAAATGGATAAGAGCGCATCCTCCCCTGTCGCAACCAGCATGGCGCCCATCGGCAGGCGCCTGATCGGGGATCGGTCGCGCCACCTTGCGTAGCAACCGAAACAGCCACTTTTCGCGGAAGGCGTCAGACGCCCCGTCATTGAGGAGTTACCAATGGACGTCACCACCAAACTGAGCCTGGGCGATCCGCTAGAGCCCGCACGCAAGGCCACCGCCGAGATGCTGCAGAACCGCGAGCGCACCTTCTCGCTGCCGCAGCCGTTCTACAACGACGAGCGCCTGTTCCAGATCGACATGCAGGAGATCTTCCACAAGGAATGGTTGATCGCCGGCATGACCTGCGAGATCCCGGCCAAGGGCAATTACCTGACCCTGCAGCTGGGCGACAACCCGATCATCGTCATCCGCGGCGCCGAAGGCGCGGTGCATGCCTTCCACAACGTCTGCCGGCATCGCGGCTCGCGCCTGTGCGTCAGCGACAAGGGCAAGGTCGCCAAGCTGGTCTGCCCCTACCACCAGTGGACCTACGAGCTGGACGGCCGCCTGCTGTTCGCCGGCAGCGAAATGGGCGCCGACTTCAAGCTCAGCGATTACAACCTCAAGCCGGTGCACTGCAAGACCGCCGGCGGCTTCATCTTCATCTGCCTGGCGGACAAGCCGCCGGCGATCGACGAGTTTCTCTCCGGCCTGGCCCACTACATGGAGCCCTACGACATGGAGAACGCCAAGGTCGCGGTGCAGAGCGTGATGGCGGAGAAGGCCAACTGGAAGCTGGTGCTGGAGAACAACCGCGAGTGCTACCACTGCAACGGTTCGCACCCGGAGCTGCTCAACACCCTGCTGGAATGGGACGACACCAACGACCCGCGCGCGACCCAGGAGTTCAAGGATCAGGTGGCCGACTGCGCAGCCAAGTGGGAAGCCGAGAAGATCCCCTACCTGCATGCAGGCTACGGCCTGCGCAACCGCATCGTGCGCATGCCGCTGCTCAAGGGCACGGTGTCCATGACCATCGACGGCAAGCCCGGCTGCAACAAGCTGATGGGCCGGATCAAGAACCCGGACCTGGGCTCGATGCGCATCCTCCATCTGCCGCATTCCTGGAACCACTGCATGGGCGATCACCTGATCAACTTCACGGTGTGGCCGGTCGGCCCCCAAGAATCGATCGTGATCACCAAGTGGCTGGTGCACAAGGATGCCGTGGAAGGCGTCGACTACGACGTCGAGCGCCTGCGCCAGGTGTGGGACGCGACCAACGACCAGGACCGTCGCCTCGGCGAGGAGAACCAGCGCGGCATCAACTCCACCGCCTACCAGCCGGGCCCCTACTCCAAAACCTACGAGTTCGGCGTGGTCAACTTCCTCGACTGGTACAGCGAGCGCATGCTCAACAACCTCGGCGCCGAGCCGGCCCCCTACCTCAAGGGCGTGGCCGCCGAGTAAGGCGATGGGCCGGCGCTGACAGTTCACACTGAGGTCCGCAGGGCCCTCTTCAAACCCTCCCGAGCCCAGGCTCCGGAGGGTTTTTTTATTCAGCGCCGAGCCAGGGGAAAGTGCGCGTTGAAAGCCAGGGGAATAGGTAGATCGGCAGTCGCCAAACGAGCCAACGCCCAGTCCCTGCTGTCGCCGTACATTCTATTGACCTTGCTGCTTGCTGCTTGCTGGCCAGACTAGCGGAAGCGCCGAGCCGCCGCGCCGCCGCGCCGCCACACCATCGAGCTGATCCGCGGCAGCAGCCCGGAACTCATGCGCGCCCGTCGCTGCGCCC
>JBFHKK010000003.1:0-20587 GCA_041595475.1 Pseudomonas sp.
GCACAAAATCCTGACCGGACGGCGCGAGGCCATGTCCGGCTTGCGCCAGCAGGGCGGGATCTCCGGCTTCCCGAAACGCGCGGAATCGCCGTACGACGCCTTCGGCACGGCGCATTCCTCGACCTCGATCTCCGCCGCGCTGGGCATGGCGGTCGCCTCACGCAACGCCGGCGTCGACCGGCAGCACATCGCCGTGATCGGCGACGGGGCCATGACGGCGGGGATGGCCTTCGAGGCTCTGAACAATGCCGGCGTCACGCCCGACGTGAACCTGCTGGTCGTACTGAACGACAACGACATGTCGATTTCGCCCCCGGTCGGCGCGTTGAACTATTACTTCGCCCGGCTGCTGTCGGGTCAGTTCTATGCCCACGCCAAGCACATGGGGCGGGCCGTGCTGCAGCATGTGCCGCCCGTACTGGCGCTGGCGCGCAAGCTCGAAGGCCACGCCAAGGGCATGCTGTCGCCGGCCACGCTGTTCGAGGAGCTGGGGTTCAATTACATGGGGCCGATCGACGGCCACGACCTGGACGTGCTGATCCCCACCCTGGAAAATCTGCGCCGCCTCGGCGGCCTGCAGTTCCTGCACGTGGTGACGCGCAAGGGCCAGGGCTACAAACTGGCCGAGGCCGATCCGGTCCTGTATCACGGTCCGGGCAAATTCGACCCCTCGGTCGGCATCCAGAAACCCGCCGCGCCCGCGCGCCGATCGTTCACCCAGGTGTTCGGCGACTGGCTGTGCGATATGGCCGCCGCCGACACACGGTTGGTCGGCATTACGCCGGCCATGCGCGAAGGCAGCGGCCTGGTCGAGTTCGAGCGCCGTTTCCCGCAGCGCTATTTCGACGTCGGCATCGCCGAACAGCACGCCGTGACCTTTGCCGCCGGCCTGGCTTGCGAGGGCTGCAAGCCCGTGGTGGCGATTTATTCCACCTTCCTGCAGCGCGGCTATGATCAGTTGATCCACGACGTGGCCCTGCAGAATTTGGATGTGACCTTTGCCCTGGATCGTGCCGGGATAGTCGGCGCCGACGGGGCGACCCATGCCGGCAATTACGATATCGCCTACCTGCGCTGCATCCCGAATCTGGTGATCGCCACGCCCTCGGACGAGCGCGAGGCCAGGCTTTTGCTCAATACTTGCTTTCTTCATCCCGGACCGGCCTCGGTCCGCTATCCGCGCGGCGCCGGCTGCGGGGCCGATCCGGGCGACAGCCTGGATCCGGTGGAGATCGGCCGGGCCGTGGTGTGCCGCGAAGGCCGGGACATTGCGCTGCTGGTGTTCGGCACCCTATTGCCGGAAGCCGCCCGGGCGGCCGAATCGCTGGACGCCACGCTGGTGGACATGCGCTTCGTCAAGCCCCTGGACGAGGCACTGGTGCGCGAGTTGGCGATCGACCATGAGTTGCTGGTGACCCTCGAAGAGAACAGCATCATGGGCGGTGCCGGCAGCGCGGTCAGCGAATTCCTGGCCCGCGAACAGCTCCTCAGGCCGGTGCTGCACCTGGGCCTGCCGGACTATTACGTCGAGCACGCCAAGCCGGCGCAGATGCTCGCCGAATGCGGCCTGGACGAGGCCGGCATCGAGGCGGCGGTCCGCCAGCGCCTGGCCAGTCTGGGCGCCTGATCGGCACATTCGCGCAAAAGGCCATTGCTTTACCCGCCGCGCCTACGTAAGGTGCGCGGCGTTTTGCTCGTCCGAGGTCGCGGCCCATCCGCCGCGTGAAAAGGGAAGCAGGTGCGTCGCGATCGCCCGATCGCAGCAATGCCTGCGCTGCCCCCGCAACGGTAACCGACAGTGCCCGACGCCCAATGCGTCGGCACACGCTTTCTCGATACGCCACTGGGTTCGCCCGGGAAGGCGGGAAGGCGTCAATCGGCAGCCCGGAGACCTGCCTCGGCACGAAGTGACTGGTGTTGCGGAGGGCATCACCGTCAAGCGCAGACGGCTGCCCGCCGTTCGCGCTTGCCCCTGCCCTCCTCAAAAGTGTTCTGTCTTTTGAGGATTGATCGATGAAATTGTCTCCCCTTGCCCTGGCCGTGGCACTCGTGCCGAGCCTGGCCCTGGCTGCCCAAGCCGAAGAACCCTATCAGGCCCAGCCGCTGGTGGTGACCCGCGGCACGCCGCTAAAGACTCCGGCGCCGGCCAGTGTCGCGGTGATCACCCGCGCGCAGATCGAAACCAGCGCGGCGCAAAATCTCATTGACGTGCTGCGCAGCCAAGCCGGCCTGCAGATTCGCGACACCCAGGGCGATGGTCAGCGGGTCGCCATCAGCCTGCGTGGTTTTGGCGAGACCGCGGTAAACAACACCCTAGTGCTGGTCGACGGCCGGCGGCTGAATACGCCCACCTTGAACGGACCGGATCTCAATAGCGTACCCCTGGCCAATATCCAGCGCATCGAGATCATCCGCGGCGCCGGCACCGTCCTCTATGGCGATCAGGCAGTCGGTGGGGTGATCAATATCGTCACCCGCACGCCCATCGATAACGAAGCCTATGTGGAAACGACCCAAGGCAGCCACGATCTGGAAGCCTATCGCGGCCACGTGTTTCAGCAACTCGGCGCCGGCTTTTCCGCATACGCCAGCGGCGAGACTCGCCATACCGACAACTACCGCGACAACAACAACGCCAACTACAGCGACCTGTTCACCCGCCTGCGCTATGACCATGCCGATGGCTGGGCGCTCTATGAGTATCAGAGCCTGGATGACGAACTGCGCTACCCGGGCAGCCTGTCCCTCGCCCAGCGCCGCGCAGACCGCAAGGCGACGAGCTCGCCTCAGGACTTCAATGACAACAAGAGCCAGGTGCACCGCTTTGCGATCGAACAGCATCTATCTGAAGTCTGGGCCGCCAACCTCGATTACAGCCACAGCGACAAAGATGGGGACGGGGAGTTCTTCGGTCCATTCGAGGAAGACCTGCGCATAGAGAGCTTGAGCCCCCGCCTGACCGCCCGCTGGGATACCGCGATGGGCCGGAGCGAATGGTTGCTCGGCCATGACCATATCACTAGCGATTACCAATCGTCCTTCGGCACCAACTTTCGCCAGACCCTGCGCGACTGGTACACCCAACTCGGCCAGCCGCTGGGCAACGATCTGACCCTGACCCTGGGCTATCGCGCCAGCGAGGCGGAAGATCGCAACAAGGGCAACGAACGCAGCCATACCGATCGAGAGGGCAGTAGCAGCATCGGTCTGAGCTGGCAGGCCGACAGCCACACGCGCCTGTTCCTCAAGAGCGAGGACGTGCTTCGTTGGGCCAACGTCAATGAAAATGGCTTCACTCTGCCCGGAGTCAGCTTCCTCAAGCCACAGCAAGGCGAGTCCTGGGAAAGCGGCATCGAATGGCTGGACGCCATCCAGCGCTACCAGCTGAGCCTTTACCGTCTAGACCTCGAAGACGAGCTGATGTACGACTCGGAGATCGCCAACCCCAGCTCATTCTTCGGCGGCAAAGGCGCCAACATCAACCTGGACAAGACTCGCCGCCAAGGCGCACTGCTGGAGGGACGCCGCGAATTGAGCGACGATCTGACCTTGAGCGGCCAGTACAGCTTCACCGACTCCGAATACCTGGCCGGCAGTTTCAAGGGCAATCAGGTGCCCTGGGTCGCCCGCCACACTGCCAGCAGTGCCATCACCTACCAGCTCGCCGCCGGCCTGAGTGCCTACATCGAAGGGGTCTATACCGGTGCTCGCTATCGGGTCAGCGACGATGCCAACCAGGACAAGAAAGAAGGCGGTTATACGCTGTGGAATGCGGCACTCACCTATGAGTACCAGAACTTCAACAGCAAACTGCGGATCAACAACCTGACCGGCAAGCGCTACGATGCCTTCGTTTATAAAAATGCGACCGGCATCAATCCCGCACCGGAAGAAGAAGTGCAGCTGAGCGTTGGCTACCGCTTCTAACGCCTGCCGTTAACGACAAGGCCCCGCATTGGCGGGGCCTTGTCGTTTGGGAAGCTACTGCGCCTTGGCCAACTGTTCACAGAGCTTTTCGGTCGCCGCCAACATCTGAAAGCTCGGCCGCTCCAGGCCCTTGTCCGGCACCGCCCAGAGTTGCTGACGAGCCACGGCGGTCAGCTGTGGCCAGCGCTGCCAGGCATCGAGACGGGCGCCATCACCCGCGAGTATTACCTCGGGATCGCGCTGCAGCACCGCCTCGACGCTGACCTGGGGCGCCGGCAGGCCGAGGTCGGCGAAGATGTTTTCGGCGCCGCACAGGCGCAGGGCATCGCTGATGATCTGACGGCCGCCGATGGTGTACAGGGGGCTGTCCCAGACCTGATAGAAGACCCGCAGCGGCCGCTCGCGCCGGTAGCGCTCGGCCAGCTCGGCCAGGCCTTCGCCGAACGCCTGAGCGAGGCGCCGGCCTTGCTCGGCGCGGCCGATGGCAGCACCGATCTCGCTGAACTGCTCGGCCAGTTCGGCCAGCGAACGGGGCTCGATGATCAACAGGGGGATGTCTAACGCCTGCAACTGCTGACGCTGGGCCTGGCCGATGCTGTCGGGCCAGAGCAGCACCAGGTCCGGCTGCAGCGCCAGCAGGGGCTCCATGGCTAGCTGGCCCTGCCGCCCCACCACCGCTACATCCTTCAGCTCGGGCATCGGCTCGCCCCCCTCGAGTACGCCGACCAGCAGGTCGCCGGCGCCCAGCTCCAGGACGATCTCACTCAGCGACGGGGCCAGGCTGACCACCCGCTCGACCGCCAGCGCCGACCAGGGCAGGCCTAGCAACAGAGCGCAGAGCAGCCGGCCCATCAGCCGAGTTGTGAAGGGATGCGGTAGAGGTACATCAAAACCACGCTGGACAGCGCCAGCAGCATCAGCGGAATCGCCTCCAGGCCCGTCAGCACGGCCAGGGCGGCAATCCAGGCCGGCAGACCGGCGGCGAGCAAGGCCAGGCGCCGGCGCGCCGCCAGCTCCAGCCAGGCCGCCGGTTCCTGCGGGGTATCCAGGGCCTGTTCGGTGGCCACCAGGGCGCGCTTGTAGGCGCCGAACAGCGGCAGGCTGACGAACATCGAGGCCAGGCCGGCGATGAACAGCGGCATGGCCAGCAGGTTCGGCTGGCTGCCGGCGCCGAACAGCAGATTGATCACCAGCAGCGGCGCCAGGCTCAACCCCAATTGCCGCCACCAGGCCAGCGCCAGACGCCGGCGCACCTCGCTGCGAGTCACGGCCGCTCCTCGACCTCGCCCTGGTGCAGGTTGCCGAGCAGATGGCCGAGCTTGCCCGCCTTGGTCGCCAGGTACTTGAGGTTGTGCGGGTTGTGGTCGATCTGCAGCGGCACGCGCGCCGCGACATGAATGCCCATCTCGCCCAGCGCCTTGACCTTGCGCGGGTTGTTGGTCATCAGCTTGAGTTCGGCGATGCCCAGGTGCTCGAGCATCGGCCGACAGATGGCGTAGTCGCGCAGGTCGGCGCCGAAACCCAGACGCTCGTTGGCCTCCACCGTATCGGCGCCACCGTCCTGCAACTCATAGGCGCGGATCTTGTTCAGCAGGCCGATGCCACGGCCTTCCTGGCGCAGGTAGAGGAGCACGCCGCGACCTTCGGCGGCGATCGCCCGCAGCGCCGCCTCAAGTTGGAAACCGCAGTCGCAGCGCAGGCTGAACAGCGCATCGCCGGTCAGACACTCGGAGTGCAGGCGCCCCAGCACCGGTTTGCCATCGGCCACATCGCCGAAGGTCAGGGCGACATGTTCCTTGCCGGTCACTTCCTCGAGAAAGCCATGCATGGTGAACACGCCGAAGGGCGTGGGCAATTGGGAGGCGGCGACGAACACGACGGGCACCGGAAGCTCCTAGAAAGAGGTGGGCTGGAAACAAGCGTAATAGTGTAACAGCAGGGCCCGACCGGCCGTCAGCCTGAATCTCCGATGATAAACATCGACCCAGGCGCACGCCCGGATCAGTGCTTGGACTCGAGCATCAGCACATCCTGCTCGACCTTCCAGCCGATCCGGCCGAGAAAACTCATGCCCAGCAGCGCCTCGGTCGGCGAACCGCCCTCCAGCACCACGGCCTCGACGCCCAGCACCTCCAGGTCGCCGACCTTGACGCTGTTGAGATCGACCTGCCAGCCACGCGCGATGCCGCTGGCGGTGCTGACCTGCAGCGGTCGGCCGCTAACCCGAAAATCGATACCCAGCCGCCGCGCCTGGCCTTCGTTGAGGGCCACCGAAGTGGCTCCCGTATCGACCAGGAACTGGATCGGATGACCATTGACCGACCCGGCAATCCAGTAGTGGCCGCCGCTGCCCTTGGCGATGCTCAGGCGCCGCTTGAGCGGCTCGGCGAAGCCCTCGCTGTACTCGCGACTGAGGCTGTAGCGGCGCTCCACCCCCTCGACCCGTAGCACCGCGCCGCTGCTGTCGGCACTGATTACCTGGACGCCGCCCGGCCCGGTCTGACCGACCTTGACCAGCTTGCGGGTGCCGTCGACATTGAGCACGGCGGCGCCTGGAAAGAGGCCGACCACCTGCACCTGCGGCGCGGCCCAGAGCAGCGCGGCAAAGGCCAGCGCCAGGCCGGCGGCCCCATACTTGAACGTTTTGAGCATCGAACTCGCCCCCTAATCGAACGGATAGCGCTGCGCCCAGCGCTTGAACAGTGGCCGCAGCTTCCCCTCGCGGACCAGCTCTTCCATGCGCTGGTCGTAGACCTCGGCCAGCGCCTTGCCCCGCGGATTATCGGCAAACCCAGGATAGGTCTGCAGCGCGGTCAAGGGCGTGATTCGATAACGCGAAGGCTCCTCGGCTCTTTCCAGCATGATCTGGATCTCGAGATGGGCGTTGATGTAATAGTCGGTACGTCCATAGTCGAGCATGCGCAGGACATTGCTGTCGCGCTGAAGCTCGCGGTAGTGCTTGAGATCCGGCAGATAGCGCTGATACTCATAGCCGCGCGGCCAGACCAGGCGCGCCTCGCCAATGCTCTCCAGGGACGGCGCCGGGCGCTCGGCCAGGCCCAGGGCACTGACCAGGTCGGCGTCGTAGTGCCAGTGCGGGTAGATCACCCCTTGGTCGACCTCGTTGCGGTAGGAGCCCAACCAGGCATCCGCCTCACCGCGCTGGACCAGGCCGACGCCGCGCAGATAGGGCACGCTCTTGGGCACGACCTCGACGCCGACCGGCTCGTAAACCGCCCGCATGATGTCCCAGGCCAGGCCGGTGCCGTCGGCGTGGGTGTAATCGACCCAGACATCGCTGACCACGCGGATCTGTTCCGGCACGACCGCGCCGGCCTGCGCATTCGTCAGGCTCAACAGTCCCAGCAGTATCGCCAGCCAGCCACCGCGCATGCGCTCTCCCGGTTTCGCTAGAAGCCCAGCCCTTCGGCCAGGCCCTGGGCCCAGCCCCACATAAGACCCTGCAAGGCCAGCCAGGCCAGAACCCCGGCCAGCACATCATCGAGCATGATACCGATGCCGCCCTGCAGGTTCCGGTCGACCCAACTGATCGGCCAGGGTTTGAGGATATCGAACAAGCGGAATAGCAAGAAGCCTAGCAGCAGCCAGAGCCAGCCCGGCGGCACCAGCCAGAAAGTGATCCAGATGCCGACCATTTCATCCCAGACGATGCCTTCATGGTCGTGCACCTGCAGATCATCGGCCACCTTGCCGCACAACCAGATGCCAAAGAGCGCAGTGATCAGCAGCAGCAGCCCGTAGCCCCAGTTCGGCAACAGTTGCCAGAGCGGCACCAAGGGCAGCGCCACCAGCGAGCCCCAGGTGCCAGGCGCCTTGGGCAGGGTGCCGGCCCCGAAACCGAAGGCGAGAAAATGCCAGGGATTGCGCCAGACCGACGGCGGGCAGCGATGGGCATCAGTCATTGTCCACTCCGAAATGCTCGTAACCGCGCCTGGAAAGCTCCAGCGGACGGCCCTCACCGTCGAGCACACGCACGCCTTCGCCGGCCTCGACCCGGCCGACCACGTGCAGCGGCCAGCCGGCGGCCTGCAAGGACTCCAGCTGCGCGGCCGGGACAGTGAAGGCCAGCTGATAGTCATCGCCCCCGCTGAGCGCGCACTGACGCGCCTGCTCTTCGCCCATCAGGCCCCGCAAGGCGGCCGAGAGCGGCAGCCTCTCCAGCTCGAGCACCAGGGCAACCTTGGAGGCGCTGGCGATATGTCCGCAGTCGGCCAGCAGGCCATCGGAAATGTCCAGCGCCGCCGTGGCCTGGCCGCGCAGCGCCTGGCCCAGGGCCAACTGCGGCAGCGGCGACCAGTAATGGTCGAGCAACGGCTGGGCGATTTCCGCGTTGGCCTGGCGCTCGCCGAGCAGCAGGGCCAGGGCACCGGCACCGTCACCCAGCCAGCCACTGACGCAGAGCAGATCGCCGACCCGGGCGCCGGCGCGGGTCAGCGCCTGGCCAACCGGCACTCGGCCGAATACGGTCAGGCCCAGGTTGAGCGGCCCGCGGGCAGTGTTGCCGCCGATCAGACAGATACCCAGTTGCTGTGCCTTGAGGTCCAGGCCGCGGGCGAAGCCCTCGAGCCAATCGGTCTGCACATCCGGCAGGGTCAGGGCCAGGGTGAAACCCAGCGGCATCGCGCCCATGGCGGCCAGATCGCTGACCGTCACGCCGAGGGCGCGCTGACCGAGCAGGAAGGGATCGGCCGCCTCGGGAAAGTGCACCCCGGCCACCAGCGAGTCGACCGAGACCGCCAGTTGTTCGCCGGCCGGCACCTGCAGCAGCGCGCAGTCGTCACCGATGCCCAGTGCCACGCCAGGACCGGGCCGGGCGCAGGTCGCCGCCGCGAAGTAGCGACCGATCAGCTCGAACTCACCCAGGGGCAAGGCGCCGGACTCAGCGCTTGTCGGCGCGGACTTCGTCGGCGCGCAGACGCGGCGCCAGCTTGTCCAGCACGCCATTGACGAACTTGTGTCCGTCGGTGGCGCCGAACACCTTGGCCAGCTCGATGCCTTCGTTGATCACCACCCGATAGGGAATGTCGATACGATTCTTCAGCTCGTAGGTGGACAGGCGCAGGATCGCCAGCTCGACCGGATCGATCTCGTCCAGCGGACGATCCAGCAGCGGCGTGAAGGCCTCGTCGATCTCGGTCTTCTGCCGCGGCACGCCGTGCAGGATCTCGTGGAAGTAGGCGCCGTCGACCGTGCTGAAGTCGTTGTCGACGCGAAACTGCGCCTCGATCTCGTTCAGTGCCTGGCCGGCGATGTGCCAGGAGTACAACGCCTGCATGGCCAGGGTGCGCGCCTCGCGGCGCGCCAGGGTCTTGGCACTGGGCCCCTTCTTGGCCGGCTGCGGCTTCTGGCCTTGGCTGTCGTTCGGGCTCACTTGGCCTCCAGCTGCGCCAGCAGGCTGACCATTTCCAGCGCCGAGAGCGCGGCTTCGGCGCCCTTGTTGCCGGCCTTGGTGCCAGAGCGCTCGATGGCCTGCTCGATGGAATCCACGGTCAGCACGCCGAAGGCCACTGGCACGCCGAACTCCATGGAAACCTGGGCCAGGCCCTTGGTGCATTCGCCGGCGACGTACTCGAAGTGCGGGGTGCCGCCGCGGATCACCGCACCCAGGGCGATGATGGCGTCGAACTCGCTGCGCTGGGCGATTTTCTGCGCCACCAGGGGGATCTCGAAGGCACCCGGGGCGCGGATGATGGTGATGTCGCCTTCGCTCACGCCGTGGCGCACCAGGGCGTCGACGGCACCGCTCACCAGGCTTTCGACGACGAAGCTGTTGAAGCGGCCGACCACCAGGGCAAAGCGGCCCTTGGGGGCGATGAAGGTACCTTCGATGGTCTTCAGGGTCATAGCGGGTCTCATCAGGATAAAGAGCCGGGGGCGCGGCAGGCGCCCCCAATGGGATTATTCGGAGGGCAGGTATTCTACAACTTCCAGGTCGAAACCGGATATTGCGTTGAACTTCATCGGCGAGCTCATCAGACGCATCTTGCGCACCCCCAGATCGCGCAGGATCTGCGAACCGGCGCCGACGGTGCTGTAGGTGGTCGGGCTGGAAACCTTGGCCTCATGGCCGAGCTGGCGCTCCAGATGGGCCAGCAGCTCCGGACCGCTGAGCGGGTTGCCGAGCAGCAGCACCACGCCGCTGCCCGCTTCGGCCACCTTGCTCATGGCCGCGCGCAGACTCCAGCGCCCCTCTTGCTGGACCATGAACAGGTCGCGCAGCGGATCCATGTTGTGCACCCGCACCAGGGTCGGCTCCTCGGCACTGATGCTGCCCAGGGTCAGGGCCATGTGCACGTCGTCCTCGACCGCGTCGCGATAGGTCACCAGGTTGAACTGGCCCAGTTCGCTGTCGATGCGTTGCTCGCTGATGCGCTCGACCGTGCGCTCGTGAATCAGCCGGTAGTGGATCAGGTCGGCGATGGTGCCGATCTTCAGCCCATGCTGTTCGGCGAAGACCTCCAGCTCGGGGCGGCGGGCCTTGGTGCCGTCGTCGTTCATGATCTCGCAGATCACCCCGGAAGGCTCGTAGCCGCCCATGCGCGCCAGGTCGCAGGCCGCCTCGGTATGCCCGGCACGGGCCAGCACGCCACCGGGCTGGGCCATCAGCGGGAAGATATGGCCGGGGCTGACGATGTCGTCGGCCTTGGCGTTGCGCGCGGCGGCAGCCTGCACGGTGCGCGCCCGGTCGGCGGCCGAGATGCCGGTGGTGACGCCCTCGGCGGCCTCGATCGAGACGGTGAACTTGGTGCCGAAACCGGAGCCGTTGCGCGGCGCCATCAGCGGCAACTTGAGCAGTTCGCAGCGTTCGCGGGTCATGGGCATGCAGATCAGGCCGCGGGCGAAACGGGCCATGAAGTTGATGTGCTCGGCGGTGACGCACTCGGAGGCGATGATGATGTCGCCCTCGTTCTCGCGGTCCTCGTCATCCATGAGGATGACCATCTTGCCGGCGCGAATGTCTTCGATCAGTTCTTCAGCGGTATTGAGCGCCATCGGCGTCTCCTCAATTCTTCAGGTAGCCGTGGTCGGCCAGAAAGCTTTCGGTCAGGCCGGCGGCCTTGGGCTCGGCGGCCTTGTCGCCGAGCAGCAGGCGCTCCAGGTAGCGCGCCAGCAGGTCGACTTCGAGATTGACCTTACGCCCGGCGCGGTAGTCGACCATGATGGTTTCGGCCAGGGTGTGCGGCACTATGGTCAGCTCGAACTCGGCGCCGTCCACCGCGTTGACCGTCAGGCTGGTGCCGTCGACGGTGATCGAGCCCTTGTGGGCGATGTACTTGGCCAACTCGCGTGGCGCGCGGATCCTGAATTGCACGGCGCGGGCGTTGTCCGCGCGGGAAATCACCTCGCCGACGCCGTCGACATGACCGCTGACCAGATGGCCACCGAGACGACTGGTCGGGGTCAGGGCCTTTTCCAGATTGACCCGGCTGCCGACCTTGAGATCGATGAAGCCGGTGCGCGCCAGGGTCTCGCGGCTGACGTCGGCCCAGAAGCCGTCGCCCGGCAGTTCCACCGCGGTCAGGCAGATGCCGTTGACGGCGATGCTGTCGCCGAGCTTGACGTCGGTCAGATCGAGCTTGCCGGTGGCGACATAGACCCGCACATCGCCGCCCTTGGGGCTCAAGGCACGGATGCTGCCGATGGCTTCGATTATGCCGGTGAACATGGCGCCCCCGCTGCGATACACAGATGATTGGCCAAGCGCATGGACGAACTCCTGTTTGGCTCAGAAACAGGGCAATGCCGATCGATAGGGATTTCACAGGCAGCCAAACGGCCTGAGGAGGGAATCCCGCTCTCTCTTTATCCGGACTGTACCGTCGGCCCCGGAATCGCACCGGGTCTGCTGACCCTCTCACAAGAGAGGCGCTCGCGGGCTAGGCACATGGGCCATTACCGCCGGTGGGGAATCGCACCCCGCCCTGAGAACGTTGGGGCCACTCGCGTGGCCGAGTGGCGTTTTACCACAATTGCCGCGCGCCTGCATGGGCGCGATGCCCTGCGCCGCTGCCAGGCCCTCAGGCGTCGCCCAGGGGCACGGCGATGATCCGCCAGTCCTCGCCGACCGCGCGCATCTCGAGGATCTTCAGCGCGGGCACCTCGGTCATGCGCGCCAGCGGCCACTCGAGCAGCGGACGGGCGCTGGAGCCGAGCAGCTTGGGCGCGACGAACAGCTGGTATTCATCGACCAGCCCCAGCCGGGCGAAGGCCCCGGCCAGGCGCGGACCGGCCTCGACCAGCACCTCGTTGGCGCCGCGCGCGGCCAGCTCGAGCAACAACCTGCGCAGATCGACATGGCCGTTGCTGCCCGGCACGGCCAGCAACTCGTGGCCCCCTTCGAGGAAGCGCCCCCTCGCGGACGCGGCCGCGCAGGTGGCCACCAAGGCTGGGCCGGCCTGGAAGAAGGGCACCTCCAACGGCACCCGCAGGCGCCCATCGACAAGGACCCGCAGCGGCGGACGAGCCTCGGCCAGGGCGGTCAGCTCGGCGCCCAGACCCAACTCGTCGGGGCGCACGCTCAGGCGCGCGCCATCGGCCAGCACGGTATCGGCGCCACTCAGGACCACACTGGAGCGCGCGCGCAGGCGCTGCACCTCGGCCCGCGCCGCCGGCCCGGTGATCCACTGGCTCTCGCCGCTGGCCATGGCGGTGCGCCCGTCCAGGCTCATGGCCAGCTTGATTCGGACGAAGGGCAGCCCCTGCTGCATGCGCTTGACGAAGCCACAGTTGAGGGTGCGCGCCTCGCTCTCGAGGATGCCGCTGTCGACCTCGATGCCGGCCTGGCGCAGACGCGCCAGGCCCTGACCGGCGACCTGGGGATTGGGATCCTGCATGGCCGCCACCACTCGCTTCACACCGGCGGCGATCAGCGCATCGGCGCAGGGCGGGGTGCGGCCGTGGTGACTGCAGGGCTCCAGGGTCACGTAGGCGGTGGCGCCGCGGGCCCGCTCGCCGGCCTGGCGCAGGGCGTAAACCTCGGCGTGGGGCTCGCCGGCCTTGGCGTGCCAGCCTTCGCCGATGATTCGGCCGTCACGAACGATGACGCAGCCGACCCGCGGATTGGGATGGGTGGAATACAGGCCCTTGCGCGCCAACTCCAGGGCGCGGGCCATGTAGGCCTGATCGCAGCTGCTCATCGGCTCTTCGACGGGGCGCGGGATAGCCGGTCGATCTCCTCGCGGAACTCGTTGAGGTCCTGGAAGCGCCGGTAGACCGAGGCGAAGCGGATATAGGCGACCTCGTCGAGCTTCTGCAGTTCGGCCATCACCAGTTCGCCGAGCACCAGCGACTTGATCTCGCGCTCGCCGGTGGCGCGCAGCTTGTGCTTGATATGGGCGATGGCCGCCTCCAGCCGCTCGATGCTCACCGGGCGTTTTTCCAGGGCCCGCTGCATGCCGGCGCGCAGCTTGTCTTCATCGAACGGCTGGCGGCTGCCGTCCTGCTTGATCAGCCGCGGCATCACCAGCTCGGCGGTCTCGAAGGTGGTGAAGCGCTCCTCGCAGGCCAGGCACTCGCGGCGCCGGCGCACCTGCTCGCCCTCGGCGACCAGTCGCGAGTCGATCACCTTGGTGTCGTTGGCGCCGCAGAAGGGACAGTGCATGGGGAAGGCAGCCGCATCGCTGGGAAAGGCGCCATGGTAGCGCATCGCACCGGCAAGACAAGCCGCGGGCTTTGCGGTATATAAGCGCGCCAGTCACTCGCTCGATCGAACTCCGCCTTGAAGGATCCGCTGATGCTGCGACAAGCCTGCACAGCGCTCGCCCTGGCCGGCCTGCTTGCGGCCTGCGCCGGCGAGCCCGCCACCGCGCCGCTGCCCACCACCACAGTCAGCGGCCAGCCGCCCGCCCCCTCGCCGCCGCCTCCGTTGCCACCCCATCTGCGCGAACTGAGCGGCCGCCTGCTCGGCGTGCCGGCCGGCGCCGATGTCGAGCTCGCCTTGCTGCGGGTCGATGGTCGCGGCCTGCCGCAAAGCACGCTCGGCAGCACCCAGCTGCGCGGCGACGGCAAGCCGCTGGCCTTTCAGCTGCGCTTCGATCCCACCGGCTTCACTCAGGGCGCACGCATCGAACTGCGCGGGCGCGTCCTGCAGGCCGGCCGCCTGATCCTCAGCCTGCCACCCAGAGCCATCGGCCAGTCCGGCAGCCAGGCCCTCGGCGAGCTGCATCTGGCGCCGGCGCCATGACGCCGCCCGCCCTCCTGCAAGCAGCGCTGAGCGAGCTGCTCGGCGACGCACACCTGGGCGCCGAGACGCTGCCGGGCACCGATCTGCGCCTGTGGCTGATCGATGCGGCGAACATGGATCGCGCCTTCAGCCCCGAGGAAACCCGGCGCATCCTCGAAGAGCCACCCTACTGGTGCTTCTGCTGGGCCAGCGGCCTGGTCCTGGCGCGCTGGCTGGCCGAGCATCCCGAGTGGGTGCGCGGCAAGCGCGTGCTGGACTTCGGCGCCGGCTCCGGGGTGGCGGCGATCGCCGCGGTCAAGGCCGGAGCGCGCGAGGTGGTGGCCTGCGACCTCGATCCGTTGGCTCTTGCGGCCTGTCGCGCCAACGCCGAGCTGAACGGCGTCGAACTCGGCTATTCGGCCGACTTCTTCGCCGAGGCCGACCGCTTCGACCTGATCCTGGTGGCCGACGTGCTTTACGACCGCGCCAACCTGCCGCTGCTCGACGCCTTCCTGAGCCGCGGCCGTGAGGCCCTGGTGGCCGATTCCCGGGTACGCGACTTCCAGCACCCGCTGTACCGGCGCCTCGGCGTGCTGGAGGCCTGCACCTGGCCGGATCTGGCCGAGCCGGCGGAATTTCGCCGGGTCAGCCTCTATCACGCGCAGCGCGACTGAGGTCGGGCTTGTTTCCGCGCCAGCGCGCCCCCATCTTTAGTGCTCCGCACCTTTCGCCCAGCGAGACTTCCCATGAGCGACACCCCCTACATCTTCGACGTATCCGGCGCCGCCAACTTCGAGCAACTGGTGATCCAGAACTCCTTCCACAAGCCGGTGCTGGTGGACTTCTGGGCCGAATGGTGCGCCCCCTGCAAGGCGCTGATGCCGCTGCTGGCGAAGATCGCCGAGGACTATAGCGGCGAGCTGCTGCTGGCCAAGGTCGACTGCGATGCCGAGCAGGACATCGTCATGCGCTTCGGCATCCGCAGCCTGCCGACCGTGGTGCTGTTCAAGGACGGCCAGCCGGTCGACGGCTTCGCCGGCGCTCAGCCCGAGTCGGCGATCCGCGCCATGCTCAAGCCGCATGTCGCCGAGCCGGCCGCGCCGGCCGCCAAGCCGCTGGAGCAGGCCCAGGCGCTGTTCGACGAGGGCCGCATCGGCGAGGCGGAGGCCGTGCTCAAGCAGTTGCTCGGCGAGGACAGCGAGAATCCCGCGGCGCTCATCCTGTTCGCCCGCTGCCTGGCCGAGCGCGGCGAGCTGGGCGAAGCCGAGGCGGTGCTCGACGCGGTCAAGGGCGACGAGCACAAGCAGGCCCTGGCCGGCGCGCGCGCCCAGCTGACCTTCCTGCGCCAGGCCGCCGACCTGCCGGAGGTCGCCGAGCTCAAGCGGCGCCTGGCGCAGAATAGCGAGGACGACGAGGCGGTCTACCAACTGGCCATCCAGCAACTGGCCCGCCAGCAGTACGAGGCGGCGCTGGAGGCCCTGCTCAAGCTGTTCCTGCGCAACCGCGGCTATGCCGACGGCGCCGCCCACAAGACCCTGCTGCAGGTCTTCGACCTGCTCGGCAACCAGCACCCGCTGGTCACCCAGTACCGGCGCAAGCTGTACCAGGCGCTCTACTGATGATTCAGACCTGGGCGCCGCCGATCCAGGTGTAACGGGCGGTAGCGGCAGCGGCCTCAACCCGCACCTGCGGGCAGTGGCGCAGGCGCACCAGCAGGCGCTTGGCCGCCGCCTCGCCACCGGCCAAAGCCGCCAGTTGGCCAAGCAATTGCGGCCCTTCCAGGGAACCGGCCGCGGCCAGCAGCTCCTGGGCTGCCTGCCACTGGGCATCGACCTGTACTGCCCTGCCGGCCGCAGCCGGCTGACCTACCGCTGCCGAACCATCGCCGCCGGGCAGCGCCTGTGCCAGCCGCGCCCAGTCCTGCTCGTCCAGCTCCAGGGTCAGATCCACCGGCCAGTCGCCGATTCGCCCGCGAATTCGCATCATCGCCTCGCTCCGAGATCAATGCCGCCATGCTCCCACGCCTGCCATTACAGGCCAAGACTGGCCACAAGCAGGAATCAGTTGTTATAACATAACCTCTTAATTCCCCGTTCCGGAGACCGCCGTGCGCCGACTCTTGCTCGCCCTGCCCCTTGCCCTGTTGCCGCTCGGCGCCGTCCAGGCCGGCACCAAGGCCCACGATCACGATCACGCCGATCACGCCGATCACGGCGCCAGCCTGGACGCCCACGCCCACGGGGCCGCCCATCTCGACGCGGTGCTCGAGGGCCGCACGCTGGAGTTGGCGCTGCGCAGCCCGGCGGCCAACCTGCTCGGCTTCGAGCATGCCCCCCGTAGCGCAGAGGAAAAGGCCCGAGTGAGCGTCGCCCGCGCTCAGCTGCAACAGCCCGCGGCACTCTTCGGCCTGGGCGAAACCGGCTGCGCGATGACCGAGCAGAAGCTGGAAAGCCCGCTGTTCGAAGCGGCCTCGCACAGCCACGCGCATCGGCATGGCCAGGATAATGACCAGCACAGCGACATCCATGCCCACTACCGCTTCGACTGCGCGGGTCCGGATGCGCTGCAACGGCTGGATCTGAGCGCACTGTTCCGGCAGTTTCCCGCCATCGAGACAATTCAGGTACAACTGATCGGTCCCAACGGCCAGCGCGGCGTCGAACTGAGCGCCGGCGAGCCGCGGCTGAATTTCTGAACCAGCGAGCATTAAGCGGCCGGGGCAACTCGGTCGGGTGAACCATGAGCGCAGCCCTGATCGAACTGTCCAACCTCGGTTTCGCCTGGCCCGGCCAGGCCGAGTTGCTGGACATCCCGAGCTTCACCCTGCAACGCGGCGAAAGCCTGTTCCTCAAGGGCCCGTCCGGCAGCGGCAAGACCACCCTGCTCGGCCTGCTCGGCGGCGTGCAGCGCGCCCAGCGCGGCAGCGTCCGCCTGCTCGGCCAGGAGCTGGGCACGCTGTCCGCCAGTGCCCGCGATCGCTTCCGGGTCGAGCACAGCGGCTATATCTTTCAGCAGTTCAACCTGCTGCCCTTTCTCTCGGTACGCGAGAACGTCGAGTTGCCCTGCCGCTTCTCGCGCCTGCGCGCCGCGCGGGCCGGCCAGCGCCACGGCAGCGTCGAGGCCGCCGCCACGCGCCTGCTCGAGCACCTGAACCTGAGCCCGGACTTGCTGGCCAGGCGCGCCGATAGCCTGTCGATCGGCCAGCAGCAACGGGTCGCCGCGGCCCGGGCGCTGATCGGCCAGCCGGAACTGGTGATCGCCGACGAGCCCACCTCGGCCCTGGATGCCGACGCCCGCGAGGCCTTCCTCCAGCTGCTGTTCGCCGAGTGCCGCGCCGCCGGCGCCAGCCTGCTGTTCGTCAGCCACGACCAGAGCCTGGCGCCGCTGTTCGACCGCAGCCTGTCGCTGCTCGAACTCAACCGCGCGGCCCGCCCCCAGGAGACCTGACATGCACCTGCTGCGCATCGCCCTGGCCAGCCTGGGCAACCGCCGTTTCAGCGCCCTGCTCACGCTGGTGGCCATCGCCCTGTCGGTGTGCCTGCTGCTAGCGGTCGAGCGGGTGCGCCACGAGGCGCGCGCCAGCTTCGCCAGCACCATCAGCGGCACCGACCTGATCGTCGGCGCCCGCGCCGGCTCGATCAACCTGCTGCTGTATTCGGTGTTCCGCATCGGCAACGCCACCAACAACATCCGCTGGGACAGCTTCCAGCACTTCGCCACGCACCCCCAGGTCAAGTGGGCCATTCCCCTGTCCCTTGGCGACTCCCACCGCGGCTACCGGGTGCTGGGCACCAGCGACGCCTATTTCCAGCACTACCGCTACGGCCGCGGCCAGCCGCTGCGCCTGGCCGAGGGCCGCGCCTTCGCCGAGGATCCCTTCGAGGTGGTGCTCGGCGCCGAGGTGGCCCGCGCCCTGAACTACCGCCTCGGCCAGGAGCTGGTGCTGGCCCACGGGGTGGCCACCATCAGCCTGCTCAAGCACGACGACAAGCCGTTCAAGGTGGTCGGCATACTGGCGCGCACCGGCACGCCGGTGGACCGCACCCTGCACATCAGCCTGGCCGGCATGCAGGCCCTGCACATCGACTGGCGCAGCGGCATGCCGGCGCGCGGCGCCGGCCGGGTCAGCGCCGAACAGGCGCGGGCGATGGACCTGCAGCCCGAGGCGATCACCGCGATGCTGCTGGGCCTGAACAGCAGGATCGCCACCTTCGGCCTGCAACGCGAGATCAGCCAGTTCCGCGGCGAGCCGCTGCTGGCGATCCTGCCCGGCGTCGCCCTGCAGGAACTCTGGAGCCTGATGGGCACGGCCGAGCAGGCGCTCTTCGTGGTCTCCCTGTTCGTGGTGCTGGTGGGCCTGGTCGGCATGCTCACGGCGATCCTCAGCAGCCTCAACGAGAGGCGCCGGGAAATGGCCATCCTGCGCTCGGTCGGCGCGCGGCCCTGGCACATCGCCGGGCTGCTGGTGCTCGAGGCCCTGGCCCTGGCCCTGGCCGGCCTGCTGCTCGGCCTGCTGCTGCTCTACCTGGGTATCGCCGCCGCCCAGGGGCCGCTGCAGGCCCACTACGGCCTTTACCTGCCCCTGCGCCTGCCGTCGGCCTATGAGTGGGGGCTGCTCGGCGCTATCCTGGGCGCCGCCCTGTTGATGGGCGGCGTGCCGGCCTGGCGCGCCTACCGCCAGTCGCTGGCCGACGGCCTGTCCATTCGCCTCTGAGATCGTGCCATGCCCCACCTCCTGCTCGCCGCCCTGCTACTGATTACGGCCCTGCCGGCAACGGCCGTGCAGGTGCGGGAACTGACCTGGTCGGAGATGATCCCCGCCGACGCCCCGCCGCAGGTCAGCCAGCCGCTGCCCATGCACGACCTCTCCCAGCTGGCCGACGCCCTGGCGGCCGAAGCGGGCCCGGCCGCCGCCCAGCAGCAACCGGCAGCGCCGGTGGTCGCGGCGCTGGATGGCCAGGCGGTGAAGCTGCCCGGCTACATAGTGCCGCTGGACATCACCGACGAAGGCCGCGTGGTCGAGTTTCTCCTGGTGCCCTACTACGGCGCCTGCATCCACGTGCCGCCACCGCCGTCGAACCAGATCGTCCACGTCACCAGCGAGCTGGGCGTGCGCCTCGACGCCCTCTATCAGCCGTTCTGGATCGAGGGTCCGCTGAAGGTCGAGCACAGCAGCAGCGAACTGGCCGAGGCCGGCTACCGCATGCAGGCCGAGAAGATCTACGCCTACGAAGTGCCGGAGAGCTGAGCCCCGACCCAGGCGCGCAGCGCCGCAGCTGAACGGCTCAGCGGCTGCTGGCCAGATCCTGCTGCTCGAAGGCCAGCTCGCGCTGGGCCCAGTCGCGCCAGGCGCGCACCCTGGCTGGTTCGGCGCCGGCCCGCTCGGCTTGGGCCAGGGCCGCCAGGCCGGCGCGCCAGCGCCGCCGCTCCAGTTCCAGCTGGGCCAGGCTCAGCCAGTGCTGGGCCTGCCCGCTGCGTTTCGCCAGCTCACGATAGATGGGCGCCGCCGCCGCGCGCTCGCGGGCCTGCCACCAGAGCCGGGCCAGGCGCTCCTGACGCTCGGGGGTGCGCGCCAGCAAGCCGGCGTCGAGCAGGCCGGCCAGCAGGCTGGCGCCCTGCCAGGGCTGCTGCGCCGCGCTCGCCAGCAGCACCAGCCGGTCCAGCTCGCCCGCGCTGAAGCGCAGCCCCTTGCCGTGGGTCGTGCGCAGGCTGGCCAGGGCCTTGCCCGGCTGGCCGGCCAGCTGCTGCAGGGCCGCCAGCTGCTGCCAGCGCTCGAGGTGATCCGGCTGGCGCGCCAGCAGCCGGCGCTGCCAGCGCTCGGCGGCCTCGAAGCGCTTGAGCTCGGCGTGGGCGGCCACCACAAACTGCAACCACTCGTCGCCGGCCCGGGGGTTAGCCTGGAGATAGCGCTCGGCCAGCGGCAGGGCCTGCTCCGACTGGCCCAGCCCCTGGTAAGCCTGCACCAGCAGCTGCAGGCTGTCGCCGTCGGCGGCGGCCTGCTGCGGCGCCAGCAGCTCGACCACCCGGGCGTGGCGCCCTGCCTGCAGGCACAAGCGGGCCAGGTTGAGCCGCTCGGCTGTCGCCACTTCGGCCTGAAGACGGCCGCTGGCCAGGGCCTTGTCCAGCCAGTCGATGGCGTCGGCGTGGCGCCCCTCGGCCCAGGCCAGGTAGCCGCGGCTGCGCCAGAGCAGCGCCTGCTCCAGGCTGCCGGGCTGGCCCGATACACTGTCAAGGGCACGCCGAGCCGCGCCATGATCGCCCTGCTGCTGGGCGCGCTGGGCCGCATCCAGGGCCTTGAACACGGCGGGCTCGACCGACTGGGCGGCCTGCACGGCAGCTGCCGCGCAGAGCATCAGGACCAGCAACAGGCGGGCCATCTCAAGCACCTCCCTGCAGGCGGAAGTACAGGGTCTTGACCGCCTCGCGGGCCACCGCCTGGCCATTCTCGGTGCGCGGGGCGAAGCGCCAGCGCAGCGC
>JBFHKK010000004.1:0-20247 GCA_041595475.1 Pseudomonas sp.
AATCAGGGCGAGGCTCTGGCCCGGCGGGCCGTCGACTGGGCCGCCGGCAACGAGGCCTTGCCCCCGGGCGGCTCGGGCAAGCTCACCCTGGTGCCTGCGGCAGACAGCTATATCCGTGAGGGCCTCTCGCAGAACGCCGGCACCGATGTGCTGCGCAACGGCCGCAGCAACGGCGCCGGCCGGCAGTTCCACAACCTCCTGCGCTTCGATCTGGGCGCCGTGCCGCCGGGCTCGCGGATCAATTCGGCGACCCTGCGCCTGTTCGCCCGCCTGCGCAGCGGCAGCGACCCCTTCAACATCAAGGCGCACCGCGTCACGCAACACTGGACGGAAAGCGCCGTCACCTGGACCCAGGCCGATGCCACCACGGCCTGGAGCGGCGGGCCCGGCGGCAGCTATGCCGCGCTGGCGGTGGCCACCACGGCGGCGGCCGCCAGCGGCTGGCACGAGTGGAATCTCACCCCGCTGGTGCAGGAGTGGGTCGATGGGGTCAATCCCAATCAGGGCGTGGAACTGGTGCACACGGCGGTGGCGGCGGGCAACAGCGTCGACTTCGACAGCAAGGAACAGGCGAGCAAGCCGCAGTTGCTGATCGACTTCAGCGCCCCGTGAGCCGGGCGCCGCGACCGTCGGCCGGGCGGCGCCGGCGCGGGTGTTTGTCCCCGCCGGCCATGGCGCTGCGGTTGTAATGTCTGGTATACACTGATCGGTAGCGGTTCCGGTTCGAGTGTTAAGCATAAGAATAAATTGATATTTCTGGCGACCTTGGGCGCCAGGCAGGGAGCGACGATGGCGGGGGCACGGCAGCGCAGGCAGCAGTTGTTCGACAGCCTGAAGGGCCTGTGGGCGGATGGCCGCTTCGTCGGCAAGGAGCTCAGCGCCTACGCCGAGGCGCGCATGTTCAAGCAGGTGCGCGACGGCATCCTGCTGCTGGGGCTGGTGGCGCTGATGCTGCTCGGCTGCGGCGCGCTCTTCTATGCCTGGGTCGGGATCGATCAGCAGATCGACCGGCGCTACGTCTACACCTTCTCGGTGCTGGCCCTGCTGGCCCTGAACACCATCGTCTCGTCCCTGGCCATCAGGCAGACCCGCATCCTCTACCTGCTGGCCATCACCCTGCTGGTGATGAGCGGCTCGGCCTTCGTGCTGCTGGCCCACCAGACCGGTTCGCTCAACGCGGCCCTGCTCTCCAGCGTGGTGCTGCTGTTCATGGTGGTGCCGCTGGTGCCCTGGGGCGTGCGCGAGGCGAGCCTGGTGGTGGTGCTGATCTACCTGGTGTTCACCCTGTCGACCTTCAGCGTCTCGGGACGCTTCGAGCGCGAGACCCTGTGGGGCCTGCAGTTTCTGATGATCGGCTCGGCGCTGATCACCCTGATCGTGGTGGCGCGCAATGCCGGGGTGCGCCGGCAGGACATCGAGTCGCACTACCAGCTCGAGCAGTCGCGCCAGGCGATGGAGTTGCTGTCGTTCAAGGACGCCCTCACCGGCGCCTGGAACCGGCGCTTTCTCGAACAGAACTTCGCCGAGCTGGTGGCCGACCTGCAGCGTTGCGGTGAGCCCTGCCACCTGGCGCTGCTCGACCTGGACCATTTCAAGCGGCTCAACGACAGCTATGGCCACCAGGCCGGGGATCTGGCGTTGCAGCGGCTGGTCCGGGTGCTGCAGGAGCAACTGGGCTCCTCGGCGCTGGTGATTCGCCTCGGCGGGGATGAGTTCGTTTTGCTGCTGGCGGCGGCCGATCCGCAGGCGCGGATCGATGGCTGCGCCAAGGCGCTGCTGCGCGATCCGCTGCTGGCGCGCCAGCAGCCCCCGCTGCAGCTGCGCTTCAGCATCGGCCTGAGCCGTCTGGCCGACAGCGCCGAGCAGACCCTGGAACAGGCCTACGGCGCGGCCGACCTGGCGCTCTACCGGGCCAAGCGCAACCGCGCCGCGGCGCACGCGCCCGGCGCCGCCGATCGGCTGTCGTCGACGTGACAGGCGGCGCAATGGCATTGGCCCTGCCCGGCCTCACTGGCGTTCGCCATGGGGCCATCGGCCTGGAGTTCGCCCTCGGCCGGCTCAATCTGGTGCAGCTGTGCGAACAGCATGGCCAGCGCCGGCTGCACGCCTGCGCCTCGGTGCCCTATGGCCAGGAGCGCGAGGAGGTGTTGAGCTCCAGCGAGGCGCTCCGGCCGCTGCTCGGTCAACTGCTGCGGCAACAGCGCTTCAAGGGTCGACGGGTGGTCACCACCCTGCCGGCCTCGCAGGTGCGCACCCTGTCGCTCAACTACCCGTTGCCGGCCGAGCAGGAGGAGGCGGCGGTCATCCTCAACCTGCTGCAGGGGCGGCTCAAGGAGAACCTGGACGAACTGGTGATCGACTATGTGCCGACCCGCCAGGAGGGCACCCGGGCGGAGCGCTCGGCGATCGTCGCCATCACCCGCCGCGAGGAGGTGATCGAGTACCTGGAGCTGCTGCGGGGCGCGGGGCTGGAGGTCGATGGCCTGGAAATCGGTCAGGTGGCGATTCGCCGCCTGGTCACCAGCCTGACCGGCGGCGCCGCCGCCGAACACAGCCTGGTGATCAACTGCGGCAGTCAGAGCAGTTACATCACCCTGATATCCGGCCGCCGCCTGCTGTTCGATCACCGCATGGACGTTGGCGAAGAGAGCCTGCTGCGGCGCCTGGCGGCGGAACAGCAGAGCGATGCCGGGCAGATCAGGGCCTTGCTCACCGACCCGCAGCAGGCCGAGGACAACGCCGAGCTGCAGAGCCTGGTGATGGAGGTCCTGCTGCCGGATCTGATGCACCTGGCCGAGGAGGTCAAGCGGGCGCTGCTCTACGCCGCCTCGGAGCTGCACGGTCAGGCGGTCACGCGGATCTATCTGCTCGGCAGTCTGGCCCGCTGGCAGGGCATCCACAGCCAGCTGGGACGCCTGATCAATATCGCCGTGGTACTGCCCAATCCGTTCCAGGGGTTTGCCGAGGGGCCCGCCTACGCAGGCCGGCGACTGGATCTGTGCATCGCCACGGGCCTGGCGTTGAGGGGGCTGGAAGTCGATGCATGATTTCGACCTGATCCCCAAGGATTATCGCGACTGGTTGTGGCGCCGGCGCTTCGTCGTGCGGGTGCTCTGGCTGCAGGCGCTGCTGGCGCTGCTGATCGGGGGCCTGGCGCTGACCCTGGCGCTGCAGGCCCGGCACATGGAGCAGCGCCTGGCGGCGCTGCAGCAGCAGCGCAACATCAGCGCCCTGCAGCGCGAGCAGCTGGTCGCGCTGGGCGAGGTACATCGCCAGTTGCAGCAAGAGGTCCGGTTCATGGAGGGGCTGCGCAGCGGCATCGCCGCCACCGCCCTGCTCAAGGCGGTGGACAAGGCGCTGGTGGATGAAGGCGTCTGGTTCCTGCGCTGGAGTTTCCTGCGCGAGGGCACCCTGATGCAGGAGGCGAGCGCCAGCGAGGTCAAGGAGGGCTACTTCATCGTGCTGCCGTCCCAGGCCGCGCAGCAGGACAGCCAGCGCCAGGTGCTGCAGTTCGATACCCGCATGAGCGTCAAGGGCCAGGCCTTCGACCACGCCGCCCTGTCGGCCTTCATCCGCCGCCTGCTCGAGCAGCCGCAGGTGAGCGATGCCTACCTCAAGCGCACCAGCGTGCGCGAGTACACCATGTCCCAGGTGGTGGACTTCGATCTCGAAGTGGTGGTCAGCGCCAAGGTGGCCGGATGAGCTGGGCGCAGGGACTCAGGACCGTCGAAAGCCGTCCCCTGGTGCTCGGCCTCGGCGGCGCGGCCGTGTTGATCACGGTGGCGCTGGTCAGCCTGCTGCTGCTGCCCCAGATCAAGAGCTATGTGGCGGTGCGCGACAGCTTGGCGCTGCTCGAGCAGACCCCCGGCAGCGGCGAGCAGCTGGAGCAGGAGCTGGACAACCTGCGCCAGGTGGTCGCGCAGCTGGAGCGCAGCCTCCACGGCGACATGGCCCATCTGCCGGCCAAGCAGTTGCAGAGCTATGTCGTCGATGCCCTGCAGAGCCTGTCCTGGCGCCACCAGATGGTGCTGGCCAGCGTCGTCCCGCGCCAGGGCCGCAGCCTCGACGACTATCAGGAGCTGGTGTTCGAGGTGGAGCTGACCGGGGCCTATCCGAATTTCTACGCCTGGCTGCGCGAGTTGGGCGAGGAGCTCGGTTTCGTGGTGATCTCGCGCTTCGACATTCAGCCGCTTTCCAGCGCTGCCGGCCCGCAACCCCTGTCGGTCAAGGTGGCCTTGACGACCTATCGAGAACTGAAATGATCCGATCTTCGCTGATGCTGGCGGCGCTGACGACGGGCGGCATGGCCGTGGCGCAAGAGCCGGAGTGGGTCAGGGACCCCTTCAGCCGCCCCGAGTTGCCCCGGGCAATCGCGCAAGCCGGGCCGGCCGAGTCGCCGGCGGCGACTCTTGAGCTGCGCGGCATTCTGCTGGCCGGCAAGCATTCGGTGGTCAACCTCGGCGGCACCATAGTCGCGCTCGGGGAAGCCGTCGACGGCTACCTGCTGACCGAGGTCGGCGAAGGGGAAGCGGTGTTTCTAAAGGACAACGAAAGCATTCGAATTCGACTCAAAGGACAAGAGGATCAGTTACGGTGAAGTTCAGTAAGGGGCCCGCGCGGGCATCGGCGCTCGCCGGGATGTGCGGCTGGATACTGGCGGGGCTGCTGCCTGCGCCGCAGGCGGCCCATGCGCTGCCGGTGACGCTGAACGTGGACTCGGTGGAAATCGCCGAAGTCATGGACATGCTGTCGCGGCGCAATCGGATCAACATCCTCTTGTCCAAGGAGGTCAGCGGGCCGGTGTCGGTCAATCTCTACGACGTCGACGAGGCCCAGGCGATCGCCCTGATCGCCAATGCCGCCGGCTATGTCGTCGAGCGGCGCGACGGCAGCTATTTCATCCTCAGCCGCGAGGACAGCGGCAAGTACAACTACAGCAACCTGACGCAACTGCGCACCTTCCATATCCAGTACTCCGATCCGGTGGTGATCCAGGAGATCCTGCAGAAGCACCTCTCGCAGTACGGCAAGATCACCACCCTGGGCGAGCGCAGCCTGTTGGTGGTGGAGGATCAGCCGGCCTTCCTCGAGCGCATCGCCAAGCTGCTCAAGGACATCGACCTGCGCCCTCGGCAGATCCTGATCGAGGCGCAGATCATGGAGGTCACCCTGGGCGACAGCGAGGATTTCGGCATCGACTGGAAGCTGCTGTTCAGCGGCGGCAAGGGGGTGATCGGCACCACCGGTCTGGCGCCTGCGGTGGACGGCCTGTTCATCGACTACGTCAACCAGGATGTCGACTTCTTCCTCCGCGCGCTGCAGCAGAATGACCGCCTGAGAACCCTGTCGACGCCCAAGATTCTGGCGCTGGAGGGCAAGGAGGCGCGCGCCGTGATCGGCGACCGGCAGGGCTTCAAGGTCACCACCACCATCAACCAGGTGACCACCGAGAGCATCGAGTTCCTCGAATCCGGGGTGATCCTCAAGGTCAAGCCGACGGTCGATGACGAGGGCCGCATCCTCATGGACATCCATCCCGAGGTCAGCTCGGGCTCGATCGACCAGCTGGGCATTCCTTCGCAGAAGACCACCGAGGTGTCCACCCAGATGCTGGTCAACGACGGCCAGACGGTGTTCATCGGCGGGCTGATGAAACACAACCTGGTCGAGGGTCGCAAGGGCGTGCCCTTCCTCAGCAAGATCCCCTTCCTGGGTCGCGCCTTCTCGCAGAATGTCAGCACCAACATCAAGACGGAAACCGTGGTGTTCATCACCCCCTATATCGTCGACGGCAATCAGACCGTGGTAAGCCGCATCTCGGAGGAGGGGTCGCAGATGATCCAGCGGCTCAACCGCCAGCCGCCGGAGCCGTTCGAGCTGCCCTCCGAGCGCCGTTGACGGCAACTGCCGCGGCAGGCGCGCTCAGCGCCAGCCGTGGAGGACGGCGGGCAGCTCGGCCAGGCTGCGAATTTCCGCGTCGGGCCGGCTCGGCGCTTCCCAGAGCCTGCCCAGGGGATTGAACCAGATCGCCCGCAGGCCGGCGGCCTGGGCCCCGGCGATGTCGTCGCTGGGGTGGTCGCCGATGTGCACGGCATGCTCGGCCGCCACCCCGGCGCGCGCCAGCGCCGCCTCGAAGGGCTTGGGGTCGGGCTTGCCGACGCCGAGTTCCTCGGCGCAGAGGGCGAACTGGAAATAGTCGGCCAAGCCCAGGCGCCGCACGTCGGCGTTGCCGTTGGTGATCACCCCCAGCTGGAAGTGGTTGGCCAGGGCCTCCAGGGTCGGGTGCACCTCGGCGAACAGCTCGACCTGGTGGCGCGCGGCGAGGAACACCTGAAAGCCGGCCTCGGCCAGGACGCCGGCTTCGTCGGGCTGATAGCCGGCGCCTTCCAGGGCGCGGAAGAGGATGCGCCGGCGCAGTTCGCTGAGGCGGTGCTTGAGCATGGGCTCGGCATCCAGCAGCTCGCTGCGGATCGTCCACAGGTGCTCCACCGTGACTGTGCCCAGGCGCGGTGCGTGCAGGGTCAGCCAGTTGCGCAGGGCCGCTTCGGCGTCCTGCATCACCGGGGTGACGTCCCAGAGGGTGTCGTCGAGGTCGAAGGTGATCAGCTTGATGGTCATTCTCTGTCGCCCTTGCGTTTGGCCCGGGGGTGGGCGCGGTCGTAGACCGAAGCCAGGTGCTGGAAGTCCAGATGGGTATAGACCTGGGTGGTGGCGATGTCGGCGTGGCCGAGCAACTCCTGCACCGCGCGCAGGTCCTGGGAGGATTCCAGCAGATGGCTGGCGAAGCTGTGGCGCAGCATGTGCGGGTGCAGGTGCTGGCCGAGTTCGCGCACGCCGGCCTGGCGCACCCGCAGCTGCACCGCCCGTGGGCCGAGGCGCCGCCCCTGCTGGCCGACGAACAGCGCGCCGTCGGCCGGTCGGGCCAGGGCGCGCAGCGGCAGCCACTGCTGCAGCGCCTGGCGCGCCTGGCTTCCGACCGGCAGCTCGCGGGTCTTGTTGCCCTTGCCGCGCACCCGCACCAGGCCGGCGGCCAGGTCGAGGCCGTCCAGGTCGAGGCCGACCAGCTCGGACAGGCGCAACCCCGAGGAGTAGAACAGTTCGAGCATGGCCTGGTCGCGGCGGGCGATGAAGTCGTCCTCGGTCGCGCCGTCGAGCAGCTGCGCCGCGCGGTCGGCATCCAGGGTGCGCGGCAGGCGCCGCTGGTCCTTGGGCGGGCTCAGGCCCGTGGCCGGATCATGCGCGGCCAGGCCCTCGCGAATCAGGTAGCGATAGAGCCCGCGGATGGCCGAGAGCAGGCGGGCCAGGCTGCGGCCGGACTGGCCCTGCTGGTGCAGCCTGGCCAGTAGGCGGCGCAGTTGGCGGCTGTCCAGCGCGGCCCAGTCGTGCAGGTTCTCGGCCGCGCAGAAGGCCAGCAGCTTGCCGAGGTCGCGGCGGTAGCCGTCGAGGGTGTGCGGCGAGACCTGGCGCTCGCTGCGCAGGTGCTCCAGATAGGCGTCGATGCGCTCTTGCATGAAGACTCCCGGACGACCCAGACGGCCGTCTCGATCCTCGGCGGCTGGCCGCAGCGCCGCGCCCGTGCTCAGCGCACCGAGCGCAGGGGTGTGGCGAAGCGCGGCAGCACCCGTGCCAGAACCTCGGCGATATAGCCGAGGAACAGGGTGCCGATGGAACTCTTGTAATGCTGCGGGTCGCTGCTGCCGACCGCCAGCACGCCGTGCAGGCCCTGATGGCTCAGGCTCACCACCGCGGCCGAGCCGACTTGGCCCGCCTCGCGTTCGCCGAACAAAAAGGCCAGCTCGTGCTTGCGCAGCACGCCGCAGATGGTCTTGCCGCCGGACAGCAGGCCGCCGATGGCCGCGTGGGCCTCGGCGCTGCTGACGGAGCGGCCGACCGGCAATTGCGCATCGCTGAACAGGATCAGGCTGACGAAGGGCACCTTGAATTCGCGGCGCAGGCTGTCCTCGACGCAGCCGACCACCTCTTCCAGGCTGGCCGCATCGAGCAGATCGAGCACCAGGCGGCGGGTCTTGTCGAACAGGCGGTCGTTCTCCCGGGCCACGTCCATCAGTTGCGACAGCCGATGGCGCATCTCGATGTTGCGTTCGCGCAGCAGCTTCACCTGGCGCTCGACCAGCGACACCGTATCGCCGCGCTGGTGCGGGATGCGCAGCTCGGGGATGAGCTCGTCATGGTCGATGAAGAACTCCGGATGCAGCCGTAAATAGGCGGCGACCGTCTCCGAGTCGAGGGGCTTGGGCGAGTCCTGCTTGTCGGTCATAGGCGAACCTGTCCTTCGTACACGCGCACCGCGGGTCCGGTCATCATAACGGGCTGGCCGGGGCCTGCCCACTCGATGGACAGGCGCCCGCCGGGGAGCTCGATCTGCACCGGCGAGTCCATCCAGCCCTGACCGATGGCCGCCACCGCCGCGGCGCAGGCGCCGGTGCCGCAGGCCTGGGTCTCGCCGGCGCCGCGCTCCCACACCCGCAGGCGGGCGCGCTGGCGGTCGATGACCTGGAGGAAGCCGACATTGACCCGCTGCGGAAAGCGCGGGTGATGCTCGAGCTTGGGCCCCAGCTCGCGCACGGGCGCGGCGTCGAGATTGTCGACCCGCAGCACCGCATGGGGGTTGCCCATCGACAGCGCGGCCAGCTCGAGGGTCTGGCCGTCGACCTCGACCGGGTAGTTCAGGGCCGCCTGCTCGGCCTGGAAGGGCACCTGGGCCGGTTCCAGGCGCGGCGGGCCCATGTTGACCCGGACCTGGCCGTCATTGCGCACGTCCAGCTCGATGACGCCGCCCTTGGTCTCGACGCGGATCTGCTTCTTCACGGTCAGACGCTTGTCCAGCACGAAGCGGGCGAAGCAGCGCGCGCCGTTGCCGCACTGCTCGACCTCGGAGCCGTCGGCGTTGAAGATGCGGTAGCGGAAGTCGACATCCGGGTTGCTCGGCGGCTCGACGATCAGCAGCTGGTCGAAGCCCACGCCGGTGTGGCGATCGCCCCACTGCTTGGCGTTCTTCGGCTGGATGTGGGCGTGCTGGCTGACCAGGTCGAGGACCATGAAATCGTTGCCCAGGCCGTGCATCTTGGTGAAGCGCAATAGCATGGCCTTACTCCGGCAAACGGCTTTCGCCGGCGAAGAGCTCGGCCAGGGTCTCGCGCCGGCGCACCTCGAAGGCCTGCTCGCCGTCGACCATCACCTCGGCGGCGCGGCCGCGGGTGTTGTAGTTGGAGCTCATGACGAATCCGTAGGCGCCGGCCGAGCGCACGGCCAGCAGGTCGCCCTCGGCCAGGGCCAGTTCGCGCTCCTTGGCCAGGAAGTCGCCGGTTTCGCAGATCGGCCCGACGATGTCGTAGGGGCACTTCTCGTCATCGCGCGGCTGCACCGCCACCACATCCATCCAGGCCTGGTACAGGGCCGGGCGGATCAGGTCGTTCATGGCCGCATCGACGATGGCGAAGTCCTTGTGCTCGGTGTGCTTGAGGTACTCGACGCGGGTCAGCAGCACGCCGGCATTGGCGACGATCGAGCGGCCGGGCTCGAACACCAGGGCCAGGTCACGGCCCTTGATGCGCTCGCGCACCGCGCGGATGTAGTCGCCGGCCAGGGGCGGCTGCTCGTCGCGGTACTGCACGCCGAGGCCGCCACCGAGGTCCAGATGCTTGATCGCGATGCCGCGCGCGGCCAGGCGGTCGATCAGCCCCAGCAAACGCTCCAGGGCATCGAGGAAGGGCGGCAGGGTGGTCAGCTGGGAGCCGATATGGCAATCGACGCCTATCACCTGCAGGTTCGCCAGCGCGGCGGCGCGGGCGTAGACCGCCTCGGCCTCGGCGATGGCGATGCCGAACTTGTTCTCCTTGAGGCCGGTGGAGATGTAGGGGTGGGTGCCGGCGTCGACGTCCGGATTGACCCGCAGCGACACCGGCGCCTGGACGCCCAGCTCGGCCGCCACCTGCTGCAGGCGCTCGAGCTCATCGACGGATTCGACGTTGAAGCAGTGCACGCCCACTTCGAGGGCGCGGCGCATGTCGTCGCGGCTCTTGCCGACACCGGAGAAGACGATCTTGGCCGGCGTACCGCCGGCGGCCAGGACCCGCTCCAATTCGCCCCGGGAGACGATGTCGAAGCCGGCACCGAGGCGCGCCAGAAGGTTGAGCACGCCCAGGTTGGAGTTGGCCTTGACCGCGAAGCAGACCAGGTGCGGCATGCCGGCCAGGGCATCGGCATAGGCGCGGTACTGGGCCTCGATATGGGCACGGGAATAGACATAGGTCGGGGTGCCGAAGCGTTGGGCGATGGCGGACAAGGCCACGCCTTCCGCGAACAGCTCGCCGTCGCGGTAGTTGAAGGCGGTCATCGGCGGTCCTTATTCGGCTTGCTCGGCGGAGGGGCTGTCTTCCGGCAGGTACAGCGGGCCCTTCTGGCCGCAACCGGCGAGCAGGGCAGAGACGGCGACGAAGGCGATCAGGGCAGTGAGCAGCCGCTTCATGGGGAATCCTTGTGACAAAGCATGATTGGCCCGGAGTATACCGGCCCCCCGGCGCCTTGCCTATGCGGCGGGATGCCCGTCCGGCGCGGCTTTGCCGGGGTTCTGCGGGGCTTTAGGCGGGGTTCGGGCGTGCGCCCCATCCGCCCGTTGCGTGAAAGGGGAGACAGGCCAGCCGCCGCTGCTGCATCATCTGCGCAACTGCTCCACGCCGGCGTTGTGTCTCCCTCGCCGGCCGGACGCGCCGAGCCGGCGGCAGCCTGCCGCCGGGCCTGAAACCTTTGAGGACAGTCGCAATGAGTTTGACCGAAGCCCGCTATCACGATCTGGTCGATGCCGCCCAGCAGGCGGTGGAGGACGTTTTCGAGGACAGCGGCCTGGACCTCGACCTGGAGAATTCCGGCGGGGTACTCACCGTGCGCTTCGAGAATGGCTCGCAGCTGATTCTCAGCCGCCAATCGCCGATCCGCCAGCTCTGGCTGGCCGCGCGCAGCGGCGGATTTCACTTCGACTACGACGAGGCCAGCGAGCGCTGGCTGTGCGACAGCAGCGACGAGCAGCTGGGCGAGATGCTCGCGCGCATCACCCTCGAACAGTCGGGCGCCGACCTTGAGTTCGACGAGCTCTGAGGGCGCCGCCGAAGCGGTCGCTTCGCCCTGCCGGCGGCAATGCTGCCTGGACGCCTGGGACACCTGCCTGGGTTGCGGTCGGACCCTGACGGAAATTCTCGAATGGGCCGCGGCCGATGCCCCGCGCCGACGGGAAATCTGCCGGGTGGCTCAGGTGCGCCTGCGTCGGCGCCCGGCCTGAGCCGAAGGCGGCTTCAGGCCTCGGCCAGGGCGCGGTTCAGCGCATCCTCCAGTTCGGCCTTGTAGCGCAGGTAGTGCACGGTCTGGGCCTGCTCGCTGTCGAGCACGGCGGACAGGTCCAGGTCGGTGATGTAGCAGGGGTAGCGCTGGCCGTCGCGGCGGCGCGCGAGTATGTGCCGGGCCACGGCGGCGTAGAGGCCGTCGCCATATTCCAGCTGGGAAAACTCGCGGTGGTTGCAGTACAGACTGACCTGCACTCGCGAGCCCTCGCCGGGCGCGACTATGGCCTGCACGTCATAGAAGGGGTGGCTGATCGAGGCCTGGGGTGCGCTGTGCGGCTCCAGGCGCTGGGCGCGCAGCGGCGCGGCCGGCAGCACCTGATAGTAGAGCACCTCGAGCGGCGCCGGGGCCGTCGGGTCGTCCAGGGCGAACAGGGCATTGCGCCGGTACAGCAGCGATTGCAGGAAGCGCTGCAGCGGCACCAGCAGGCTCTGCTCGTCGCGGTACGGCAACTGCCGGCGCCAGAGCGCATTGCGCTCGTCGAGCACGGTCAGTTCGGCCTGGTCGCTGTGCTCGTGCAGCCGGTAGTAAATCTGGATGCAGTCCGCCTGGCCGCTGGGCAGGATCAGCGCCAGATCCTCGCCCTCCAGGGCGTTGCGATCCAGGTGCAGCGGGCTGTAGCCCGGCTGCCCGGCGCCCAGGTGTTCGAGCAGGGTCGGCAGGTCGTTCAGCGGCGTATGGCGCACCGCGCCGCGGGTCAGTTGCAGCAGGTGGAAGCGCTGCTTGACCTGCAGCAGATAGCGATTGCCCGGCGCCTTGCCGAAGTGGCCTAAGGTGTCGCGGAACAGTTCCTCGACCCGTTCGGCGATGGCCGTGGCGCGGTTGCGGCAGAAGCAGCGCACCCGCAGGGTCGGCGGCGGGCCGTCGGCCGGCAGGTTGCTGAGGAAATCGCAGAGGCAGTCGAGCAGGGCGTGGGGGCCGTCGTAGCGGCTGACCGTCAGCTCGTTCCAGCTGTTCAGGCTGACCTGGTCGAGGGTCAGCACCAGGTTCTCGCGCACCCCGGAATAGCCCAGGGCATCGGTGCGTTCGCTGGTCATGTGGACGTTCATCTGGCTGTGCTGCTTGAGCGGGTCGAGGCCGACGTTGACCAGCAGCAGCACCTCGCTGGGCGCGCTGGGGCGCAGCAGGGCCTCCTCGCTGACCGCCGGCAATGGCAAGGGCAGGGCCTGGCGCAGGCTGGCCAGCAGGTTGGCCAGCTCGAATTCGCTCAGGTCGCTGCTGCCGGGGTGCAGCGACAGCCGGGTGCTGGCGTCGATCACGCCGTTGCGGTGGCACCAGGCGAGCAGCTCGATCAGCTCGCGGGCGCGCTTGAGCGGGGCGAAATCCGGCCATTCGTGGGCGCCCAGGCTGCCGCTGAACAGCGCCCACTGGCGGTCGTCATAGTCGTCCGGGCTGGCGCGGTGGACCAGGGTCAGGGTGTCCTCGGCCAGATCCGGGGCAATCCCCGGGTTGATGAACTCGATCTTGCCGGCCTTGCGTTCGAAGGCGGCATACAGCCGCCGGCCGAGCACGCTCAGGTCGCGGCTGGTGAGCGAGCTGGCGACCTGCAGCTGGCGGGCGAACTGGGAGAGGAAGCGGTAGCTGTAGGTCAGCTCGTTGACCAGGGTGCGCCGCTCCTCGCTGACCTGGCGCACCTTCCACTGGCTGCGGCTGTCGAGCAGGGCCAGCTGGCGGGCGTCCCACTGCCATTGCCCGGTCAGGCGCTCGAGCGCCTGGCGCTGCCAGCTCTTCTGGCGCTGGCGCGGTGGCCGGCTGAGCTTCTTGTTGACCTTCAGGTACAGGCAGCGCCGCACCAGTTCCAGGCGTTCCGTTTCGCCGCGCTGCAGCAGGTATTCCTCCAGCCGGCGATAGACCAGCAGGTAGGCGTCCAGCTCGTCGAGGTCGAGCTGGTTGGCATAGACCGCCTGCTTGAAGCGCAGCGACAGGCACTGCACCTGCGGGTGTTCGCTGGCGTAGACCTCGGTCAGCAGCAGCTTGAGCACCGACTTGTAGGGCGACTCGATGCCCTTGAACAACTGCCACATGCCGGCGCCGATAAATTCCTGGGGCGGCACCCGGGCCAGGTGGCCCAGATCCAGCACCTCCTCGGCGCGGACGAAGCGCTTGCTCAGCAGGGTGCGGGTATAGGCCGGGTAACGATGCTCCTCGTACACCGGCACCAGCCACCACAGCGGCGTGCGCCCGGCCAGCCAGATCGCGGTGCGATAGAACTCGTCGAGCAGCAGGTAGTGCTGGGTGGTGCCGCAGTCGTCGGAGGTCAGCTGGGATTCGCGCGTGCCGGCACTGAACTGCTGAGGGTTGACCAGGAAGAAATGCACCTCGGCCCCGAGAGTCGCGGCCCAGGCCTCAAGCTGCGCGCACTTTTTGCCCAGGTCGGCGAGCTGCTGGGCATCGAGCTCGGGGGCATGGCACAGCCACAGGTCCAGGTCGCTCTTCTCCGCCTGGGCCAGGGTGCCCAGGCTGCCCATCAGAAACAGGCCCAGCAGGGGGCGCGGGGCCTTGTCGCGGCGCGCCTTGTAGGCGAAGGCGCGGGTCAGGCGCTGGGCCTCGTCGAGCAGTGCCTCGTCCGGCTCGAAGCCGCAGAGGCCGGCCGGGGTGTTGCCGGAGACATAGCCGGGCAGCATGGGGTGATTGACATGCAGCAGCAGCGGCAGCAATTGCAGGGCCAATTGCTGGCGCGTCGACAGGCCCTGGATGGCGCGCCGCAGGCGCCCGGCATTGACCGCGAGAAAGCGCGCGCGCAGCTGCGCCAGCACCTTGCGGTCGATGCCGTCATCGAGGTTTGGTCGAATTTCCTGGGTGCGGCTCATGCGGCAGCTCTGCGGAGCGATGACCCAAGCCTACCAGCGGCAGGCGGCGCAAGGCAGGGGCCGGCAGCGGAACGACGCGGGCCGCCCGTCGCAGCGACGGCCGGCGTCCAGGTTCGCGACGATCAGGCGGTTTCGCCGACGTTCAAGATGGTCAGCAGGGCCTGGGCATGTTCGGCGGCGTCCAGCCCCAGGCTGGTCAGGTAGCCGCCATCGGCCTGGGTGACCAGGCCTTTTTCATGCAGGCGCTGGGCCGCGGCGATGGCCGCCGGCGCAGCGACGTGGTGGACCTTGAGGCCTTCCTGGGTGTTGCCCAGGTTGAACAGGGCCAGCAGTTCCAGTTCGGCGATCAGTTCGGGCGTGAAGGACATAGAAGCTCCGGGTTCTTGTAGTTGTGGTCAGGGCGCGGGCGCACTGGTTCGGGTGTCTGCAGTGTAGCGAGGGCCGCGGGCCCGTGCCGGCTTTACCGACCGAAGCCCGCCCTCAGTCGGCCTCGTCCGGCAACTCGGGCAGGGCGCGCAAGGCGTTCTCGTAAGCCTCGGTGTCGAACGGCCGATCGGCTTTGAGCATGGCCTGGACTTCATGGGCCAGCACCAGGGCCATCATCTGCAGAATCTCCTCGCGGGCGTAGCCGACCAACGTCAGCTTGTTCAGCACGGCCTGAGCCGCGGCCGGCTCGCCGGCCTCAAGCTGGTTCTCGATGGCCTGGATCAGCGCGGTTTCGGCGAAGGCTTCGTCTTCATCGTCGTCGTGTGGGGACATTGTTCGATGGCTCCTGGGGCGTTCGACGCAGTGTGCCAGTGGGATGCGGGATATACCATGCGCCAGGGCGGGGCGGTCGGCTTGCAAGGTGCCGCGTCTTTCCATCGCATCCGCTAATCGCGCTCGATCAGCAGCAGTTCCTCGCGGGGGGTGCCTGCGCACGCCGGCATACTCGGCCTCCGAGAAGGACGCCTGCTGCGAGAAGGCCTTGGGGGGCGGGATCGGTGTGCCTCAGCGGATTCGAGCAGCGATGCTCAGCATGTCCCTAAAGGGTGCCGCGCAACGCGGATGGGGCCTGGCGGAAAGTCGCAGGAAAGGCTCATTTCTTGCGAAGCAGGTCGCGCATCACGAGTTCGAAACTGAAGTTGTATCTTTTCAGCGTCGGATTAGCGGCTTTGGAAAATTGCCGGAAATTAATCTTGTGAAAGTTTTCGCTGTGGAATTCGCGCAGGTAGGCCGCGCTTTCGGTATTGGACAGCGACGTCATCTGTGACTTGAAGCTCACGGCTTCGCTGGCGAAGTCCCGATGCCTGAAGTAGTCGTGCAGAAGCACCACCGCCCAGCCCGCTTCCATAAAATGGCCGCCCAGGGTGGTGACCAGGCGATTATTGGCCACTTCTTGCAGCGCCTCGGGAACCCAGTCGATAGAGCCTATGAGCATATCTTTGCCGGGCGTCAGGTCGCGCTCTAGCATGCCATCCAATGCACCCAGTCCCATCGGGTCGTTGGCGGCCCAGACCACGGAGGCTTGGGGATAACGCCGGCTCAAGCCGAGAAAAACCAGCTTGCCTTGGTCGCGCTGCCAGTTTGCCGAGGTGAGTTGCTTTAATTGGATGCCAGGCTGGTGTTGCAGGGCCAGTGCCAGGCCGGCTGCCCGCTCGATGGCCGCTCCGTCGGCGACCGAGCCATTGATGGCCAAGAACTGCACTTGTCCCGCGTGATCGGTGAGGCCCCGGTTGACTGCCTCTTGATAGAGTTCGAGCGCGAGGTCATAGCCTGCGGCCCTGTCGTCGGGCAGCATTTGGCCAATCCAGTACTTAAAATGCTGGCGAGGCCCACCGTAGTTTTCTAGTTGCTCCTCGCTCAAGCCGGCATTAAACATAAAGGCCGGAACTTGGCCCTGTTCGGCAATTTGCAGCATCCCGACGCCGTTTTTCTTTAGGCTTTGAAACACCACTGCATCGGGTCGGTTTGGGCCGTTGATCACGGCTTTGAAGTGCTCCAGCATGCCGACCTGGTTGCGGTTTACATAAACAACCTCGAGATCCATGCCCAGATCGTCACAGGCTGCCTGCATGATCTCGGAGGAGGTGCGCCACCAGTGATCCTCTGGTGTCGCTGAGTTGTAATAAAGAATGCGTGGCCGGTTGCCTGGGTTGTAAGTTTCTTCCGCCATGACCGGCGCGGGACTCAGGCAGAGCGCCAACAGAAGGATAACCCCCGCCCAGTGAAGTCGGTTGCAAAGGAGCAGATCCTTGATCACAGCGTCAGCCCGGAGCATTCATAACAGGCGGCTCTCCTTGCCCTGTTAATGGATAGAGCACTCGCTTCGCCTTGCGTTATCAGACGGAGCGAAATACGTACCATTCTAGTGCACCAGCAGGGTGCTCCCTGCCCTTTTTAGTACCCGTCAGCAGTAGAACTCAGGCGGCGGGGGTCAATCTCGGATTGGGGGATGCATCCCGGCGCCATCTTGGGTGGTTCTGAGCAGTGTGCCAAGCGGGTTGGGCAGGTGCCGTGCACCTGGCACCTTGCTCCCGGGAGTTGCACGATTGTTTCTGGATGGGTCGGCCTATATCGAGCCTTTGGTGTGATGGCTCATGCATCGCTCTGTCGCGCCAAATCCTGAAATTTCGGACTCTCGCCTTGCATCTGGGCCATCACCGCAACGGCATTGGCGAGCAGGCAGCCGTAATGGGCTTGTTCGGCACAGCGGGTGAAGGCGGCGACATTGCTCAGGTGCTGGTGCAGATAGGCGGACATCGCGATCGGCGCCCAGTTGTCGGCCTCGCCATGCCAGAGGCTGACCCTCGCCGTGACTTTGCCCAAGTCTGCGGCCCAGGGTTCGACATAGAGTTTGACGTCGCGCACATAGCTCCCGATTCCGTGCTGGAAACAATTGCGCTGGATATTCGCCAGCCAGTCCTGAGTGTCGGCCTGATGCAACAGCTCAGGGTCTTTTCCAGCTGCGCCGGCGAACAGCACATTGAGTAACAGGCGCGGGCTGAATTTCGCCAGCAGCGCCTGGTACCAGGCGAAGGCGACAAATAGCTTTGGGTAATGCTGCGCCCAGAGGAAGGTGTAGCGCCCGGCGCCCATACCGATGCTATTGCCGGGAATTTGCAGCGGCGCGGCGGCAGATACCAGGTAAACCTCCGCCACCCGCTCACCCAGCCGTGCGGCGACCCGCAGAGCCAGGCAGGCGCCTATGGAGAATCCCAGGAGTCGAATCGGTCGGTTGGCGGCGCTGGCATTGATCTGCTGCGCCAACTCATTGAGGTAGGCATCGCCATTCAGGGTGTTTGGAAGAGCGCGCCCCACAACCAGCAGCTTGATGCCATGGGCCAGTGCGGCCTGATGCAGCATGGCCGCTTCGATCGCCGCGCCCGGAGCACCATGGAAATAGAACAGTGGTTGCCCGTCAGGGCAGCCGTATACCGTTGGATTCACCCGCCTGCCCCTGCTGCCAGTCGTTATCGTCAAGCAGCATATCCTTGTCGATAGGGCGGCAAGAAGGGGGCGGGCTTGGTTTCCGGTGTCCGGTAAATACGCTGCCCCGTCCACCGGTCAAGTGCGCAGGCGGCTGCGCGCGCTGTTCTGCCGATCCCTGATGTCCTCCCGCCGGTCGCGCACATCCTCCCGGCGATCGCGCACGTCCTCGCGGCGATCGAAGAAGTCTTCGCGGCGATCGCGGATGCCGCCGTCATGCCGTGCGTCGCGGATGTCTTCGCGGCGGTCGCGAATGTCCTCGCGCTTGTCGCGCAGGTCCTCGCGGCGATCGAACACATCCTCGCGCCGGTCCCGGCGGTTGGCCAGGCGCTCGCGCTTCTGCTCGTCGCTCAACCCGTCCCAGCGTTCACGGCGCTGGTCCATGCGCGCCTTGCCGGCGTCGCCGGCGTTTTCGTAGCGCTGTTGGTAGCGCTCCTGCAGGCGTTCGCCCGGCTCCTGGGCATGCAGGGGGGCGGCGAAGGCGCCGGCCAGGCTCAGGGCGCCGATCAGCAGAGTCTCTCGATACATGGAATCTTCCCTCGGTTGGCTTGTGACCTGACTGTTAAACACCGGCCTGCGCGGAATCCTTCGCTCAAGGTCAGAGAAACTCGACCGGCGCCAGTCCCAGACTGCCCGGCAGTATGTGGCGGTCGATTTCCTGTGCAGAGAGGCCGAAGTGGGCGCCAAGGATGTGTTTGGAGACGCTGCGCAGGTCGGTGGTGGGGTTCAGGTCGCGGCCTTCGAACAGGCGGTTGTCGGCCAGGCCCGGCCAGCGGCTGATGATCTGCCTGCCTTTGACGCTGCCGCCGATCAGCAGGGCCAGGCCGGCGGTGCCGTGGTCGGTGCCCTGGGAGCCATTGGGCCGGACCGTGCGGCCGAACTCCGAGACCACGTAGATCAATGTGTTCTGCCAGACGGCATCCGGGGTCTGCCCGCGGTAGGCGCGGATGCCCTGGTCCAGTCCTTCGAGTTGCTGCGCCAGGCGCGGCGCCTGGCGGCTGTGGGTGTCGAAGCCGCCGAAGTCGACGGTGGCGATGCGCGGCCCGTCGGCCTGGGCCAGAAAGCGCGCGGCGGCGTCCATCATGCTGACGAAGGCGGCATTGCCGCGGCCTGCGCGGCCTGTCATGGCACCGGTGATCTCGGCGTTGTCCATGGCCACGCGCAGGGCATCGCCGAGCAGCGGATCGTTCTGATACATGCGCGCCATGCGCTCCAGCACGTCCTCGTTGGCCTGGCGCAGGTTCGACGGCGACCAGGAGGCGACCTGCGCCGCGCCGCGCAGCAGCAGTGGTATGGCCGGCCCGACCGACAGGCCCAGGCGGGTCTGGGCGCCGCCGAGCACCTGGATCGCCCGGTTGAGCCAGCCGCTGTCGAGCCTGTGCGCGGCATCGCTGCCATTTTCCAGCAGATCCTGGGCATCGAAATGCGAGCGGCTGCGGTAGGGGGTGGCGACGGCATGCACTGCGGCCATCTGGCCCTGCTGGTAGAGGTCGGCGAGATAGCCCAGGCTGCGATGAAAGGCGAAGAAGTCGTCGGCGGCGATCAACTGCTCGTCACGCGCCTGCATGGCCAGGCCGGCGCGTACCGCCCGGTAATGGGGGTCGGCGTAAGGCACCAGGGTATCCAGGCTGTCCAGGCCGCCGCGCAGGAACACCAGCAACAGGCGTTTGTCGGTGGCCGCCTCGGCCAGGGCCAACTGGGGCCAGCCTGAGACCAGCAGCGGCAGTGCCACCCCGGCCTGCAGGCAGCGGCTGATGAAATGCCGCCGGGAAAGGCTGTGGTCGAGCTCTTTCATCCGTTACCTCCTCTGGAATTCCGGGCTCATCAGCAGCAGGACCAGGCCCTGGGCCGCGCTCTCGGCGCCTCTGAGCATGAAGGCGGTGGATTCCTGCATGACCGGGCCGAACAGGCTCTGGGCCAGTTCATGGGGGTTGCGCTCGAGGACCAGCCGGCGGGCGAATTCCTGGGCCCACTCGACGCGCTTGAGCAGGGCGCCGGGCGCCATCCAGTCGGCATTCTGGTCGGAATAGCCCTGGGGCGAGGGGGCGTCGAAGGCCTTGTGATCCATCACCGAAAAGGAGGTGAGCACCTCCACGGCATTGGGCGTGTAGCCGGTGGCGCGGAAGGCGCCGATCACGAAATCCGCCGTGGGCTTGATCTTCGCAAGCGGCGCCTGCCAGCTTTCCGGGGCCTCGAGCAGGGCCAGGGCCATGGCGCCCAGGTCGCCAGCGGAGCTGGAATAGGCCTGTTCCAAGCGGCGCACCAGGCTGGCGGGCGGCTGATCGCTGACGAAATGGCTGGCCATCTTGCGCGCCAGATGCCGCGCGGTGGCCGGATGCCCGGCCAACATGCGCAGGGCTTCGATGCCTTCCTGCAGGCCGTTCTCGGCGAAGCGCCGGCCGAGCAAGGTCTTGGCCCCGGGCTCGTGAGCCTGAGGCGCAAAGTTGAAGGTGGGGGCGAGCACGCCCTGACGGTTTCGGTTGATGGTCCAGCCGGTGATGATCTTGGCCAGGGCCAGCACATCGGCCTGGCTGTAGCCGCCGTCCACCCCCAGGGTGTGCAGTTCGAGGATCTCCCGGGCGAGGTTTTCGTTCAGGCCGCGGCCGGTCGCGCG
>JBFHKK010000005.1:0-19550 GCA_041595475.1 Pseudomonas sp.
CGTGTTCATCGAGGAGGGCGAGCCGGTCAGAGGCTTGCTGCAGCTGGAGATTGCCGCGCGCCAGCCGGCGCTGCAGCCGTTCGTGCGCAGCCTGCTGGCCCTCTGGCCGGCGCATTCTTCGCCGCAATCCGGGCAGAAACCCGCGGAACCGCTGACCGAACGCGAGCACGCGGTGATCGAACTGGCGGCCCGCGGTCTGTCGAACGAGCAAATCGGCCATTCGCTGGCGCTGGCTTTGGGCACCGTGAAATGGCATCTGCACAACCTTTACCAGAAGCTCGAGGTGCGCAACAGGACCCAGGCCATCCGTCGAGCCCGCGAGTTGGAGCTGCTCGAATCATGATCACAGCCGCCGCCTCAAGCCGACCCTCGATGCCATTGCTGCCCAGCAAGCTGCACGCGCCGCAGATCGGCGGCCGCCCGCTGCTCGAGCGCAAGGCCCAGCTCGAGCAACTGCTGCGGGCCAGTGCCCAGCCGCTGGTGGTACTGAGCGCCCCGGCCGGATTCGGCAAGAGCACACTGCTCGCGCAGTTTCGCCAGCATCTGCTCGAGCAGGGCAACCTGGTCGCCTGGCTCTCCTGCGATGAACAGGACAGTGAGCCGCCAAGGCTGCTGCAGTACCTGATCGCCGCCATCGGAACCCAGCTGCCGGGCTTCGCCGAGCAGCTGGCTCAGCGCCAGAGCTTCGATCGCGGTTCGCTAGAACAGGCGCTGCTGCTGGAGCTCGAGCGCCTCCCCCAGACGCTGTATCTGATCCTCGACGACCTGCCGGTCATGGGGAACCGGCCGTTGGAGAACTTCCTGCTCGATCTGATCGGGCAGATGCCGAGCCAGGTGCACCTCCTGATGGCCATGCGCGCCAGGCCGACGCTGCTTGAGGCCGCGTCGGCCCGGGGGGCGGCTGTCCCGGCCGTGTGGATCAGCGCCGATCAGCTGCAACTCAGCGCGCAGGAGTGCGAACGCTATGTTCGCCGGATCAAACAGCTGGCGCTGGGTGACGCCGAGATTGCCCAGCTGCACGGAATCACCGAGGGCTGGCTGGCAGCCCTGCATCTGGCGACCCTGGGCTTGGCCCGCAGTGGCGATGGCGCTTCCTTTCTCGCCGGTTTTTCCGGTTGCGAGCGCAACATCGCCGACTACCTGGCCGAAGATGTGCTGGACAAGCTGCCGCCTGAGGTGCAGCAGTTTCTCGAACAGACGTCGCTGCTCGATGAGTTCAATGCCGAACTGTGCAATGTCCTGACCGGGCGCAGCGACAGCCAGGCCTTGCTCGATCGACTGCAGCGCGAGCAGCTGTTTATGCTGCCGCTGGATACTCGCGGCCGCTGGTACCGCTATCACCGGCTGTTCGCCGAGTGCCTGCGGGGGCGCTTGCAGCAACGCGGCGATAGCAGTCATCTGACCCAGGCGGCCGCGCGCTGGTGGGACGCTAGAAAGGGCACGGAGCGGGCCATCGAGTATGGCCTGCGCGGACGCGATTACCGCTTCGCCGCCCAGGTATTGGAGCGCGAAGGGGCAAGCCTGATCGCCCGCAACCAGACGTATCGGGTGCTGTCGCTGATCGAGAGGATTCCCACCGAGGTGATTGGCGAGTATCCGGTGTTCCAGGTCTTCTATGCCTGGCATCTGGCACTGGAGCAGCGTCTTGCCGAAGCCGAGGCCTTGTTCGACCAGGTCAGTGGCCACCTGATGCAGGGCCGGCTCCAGCCTGTCCATCTGCAACCGGGCGAGTTGCTGGCGCTGGCCCAAGTGCTCAAGGCGCTGATTCTCTTGTACCAGGACAAACTCGAGGCCTGCCTGGAGATCACCGGCCAATGGCTGGCACGGGTGCCTGAGCATCAAGCGGTGTTTCGCGCCAGTCTCGCTTGCGTTCACACGGCTGCGCACTCGCTGCGTGGCGACTATGCCGAAGCCGACCAGGCCATCGCCATGGCGCGCACGAGCGTGGAGCAGAGCGACAGCGCCTATCTGCAGGTGATTGCGAGTCTGATCGAGGCGTTGATCTGCAAGGAGCGCGGGCAGCTTGCCCGCGCTCGCGTGCTGATCGAGCAGGCGCGACTGCGCGCGCAGCAGGTCTTCAAGGACAACAGCCGGGTCGCCGGCCCCCTGGCGCTCGCCTACGCCGACCTGCTCTACGAGCAGAATCAGGCTGAAGCTATCCTCGCGGACCTGCCGCAGGCCTGCAGCTGGCGTGACGTGGCCACGCCCATCGAGCTGATCAGTCGCGGCAAGCTGGTTATGGCCCGGGCGCGCTTCTACTCGGGCGATGGCGAAGGGGCCCTGGCCGAGCTCGATCAGTGGTTGAACAGCATTCAGCGAGGTGGCTGCGAGCGGATCTACGCCTTGGCGCTGTGCAGCAAGGCAACCTTTCTGCTGTGGCTGCGACGCGTCGGCGAAGCCGAACGAAGCTGCCTGCAGCTCAAGGCTCAACTCTCCCAGCTGCCGGTGCAGCGCTACTCCGATACCCGTGTCGCGCAGGTGCTTGCCGAGGCGCGCTTGGCGCTGTGCGAACGGCGTCACTCGATGGCTCAGCAGGCCCTGGCGGGCTGCCTGGAAGAACAAACGGGGGCACACCAGTGCGACGCTCGTTTGCGCCTGTCGCTGCTGCTGGCCGTGGCGAACTGGCGCAATGGTCAGGCCGGCAAGGCATTTGATCTGCTTCGGGCCACTGTCGAGGAGGCCTGGCAGCGCGGTTACAGGCGCATGATGCTGGACGATGCCCTGTGGCTGCTGCCGCTGTGCTCGGCGTGGGCCGAGGCCGAACCCCAAGGTGCAGCGGCCTGGGGCGAACTCATCCAGCAGATGCATGAGCAGTGCGCGCGACTGGCGATAGATCCCCAGAAGCTCGACGACCATCAGCAGGTCAATCTTCGCGAGCAGGACATCCTGAGGTTCGTCGCCGCAGGCCTTTCCAATCGAGAGATTGCGCAGTCATTGCATCTGTCCGAAGCGACCATCAAGTGGCATCTGCACAATCTGTTCGCCAAGCTGGGGGTGCGCAGCCGAACCCAGGCGGTGCTCAAGGGCAAGCAAGTTGGCTTGTTGAGCGAGGCCTGAGCCGCTGGACGACCGGCATTCCTCGACCTGAGTGAGGGACTGCCAAGAATCTGCGCGGCACTGCACCCCCGCTTATTGAAAGGGGAGTATGGGTCTGTGGGAATTGGGGGAGGGTGAGGGCCTTACATCGATCGCGGTGATGAATCAGCGCCGGGCCGATTCATCACCGAGAAGCAGTCAATCGTCGCCCATCAGGCCGAACAACTGCAGCAGGCTGACGAACAGGTTGTAGATGGAGACGTACAAACCAATGGTCGCCATGATGTAGTTGCGCTCGCCACCATGGATGATGGCGCTGGTTTGGAACAGGATGCAGGCCGAAGCGAACAGGACGAAGCCAGCGCTGATGGCCAACTGCAGACCGCTGATCTCAAAGAAGAAGCTCGCCAGCATGGCGCCGAGCAGCACGAAGAAGCCTGCGGTAATGAAACCACTCAGGAAGCTCATGTCCTTGCGGGTGGTCAGCACATAAGCGGACAGGCCGAAGAATACCAGAGCGGTCATGCTGAAGGCGGAGCTGATCACTTCGCCGCCGTTGCTCATGCTCAGGTAGTGGCTCAGGATCGGCCCCAGCGTATAGCCCATGAATCCGGTCAGGGCGAAGGTCGAGAGCAGGCCCCAGGCCGAATTGCGCAGCTTGGCGGTGAGGAAGAACAGCCCGAAGAAGCCGATCAGGGTCAGAATGAATCCTGGATGCGGCGCCCGCAGCTGATAGGCGACGTAGGCCACCAAGCCGCTGAAAGCGAGGGTGATGGCGAGCAAGCCGTAGGTGTTGCGCAGGACCCGGCTGACCTCCTGCTGCTCGACTTGCGTGTGACTAAGGGCGTATTCGCGCTCTTGCATGGTGACACTCCTTTTGCTGGCGGTGGTTCCGTAAACACTGGTACCAAGGATGATATCAAAGCCCCGGGTACTGCCAAGGCGAAGAGTTTGACAGTGTGTTGCGTTCGGGTAAGATTGCCGCCCGCATCGACGCTGGAAGCGTGGCAGAGCGGTTGAATGCAACGGTCTTGAAAACCGTCGAAGGGGAAACTCTTCCGTGAGTTCGAATCTCACCGCTTCCGCCATTACGCCTGAAACCCCTGACGTCCCTTGGCTTCAGGGGTTTTGCATTTCTGGCGTAGGCGCACGCGGCATTAGCAGCCTGCAGCATGGCAAAAGCTGTCAAATCAAGCGATTACGCCGCTTTTTCGTTGCAGCTTGTCAACTTGCGAGCGGCGCCCGCCCTGTATATAGTCCCGGGCTTAGCAAAAGCGCTGCCGCCCGAATGGCGAAATCGGTAGACGCAAGGGACTTAAAATCCCTCGAGGGCGACCTCGTGCCGGTTCGATTCCGGCTTCGGGCACCATCATGAACTGCGCCTTAGGCACGAGTTCACCCAAGATGATCAGTGAGTGGCGTGAAGCCGTCACAGTCATGCCGGCAGGCGGCCACAGCGGGTTTTCGAACATCGATACTCGAACGGCCTTCGTCTAGGGAATCGGCATCTGCTCCGAGCCCGGACCCAGTGGCTGGCCGTAGCTGAACTCCACATAGTTGCCGGCCGGATCGCGCAAACCGCAGTAATAACCGACAGGGTAGGGCTCGTCACGTGGAGGCCAAACCAGGCAGCCGGCCGCCTGGGCCTTGGCGGCGATCGAATCGACCTCCGCACGACTGGCAAGGGCAAAGCCGAAGTGGCTGTAGTCGTCGGCGGCCAGTTGGCGATCCTCACCGCCGGGCATGATCACGAAAATGAAACTGTGCTCCTTGCCCGGCTCGGCCATCCAGACGATGCGCGAGCCCTTGCCGGCACGCTCGTGGATCACCCGCATGCCGCAGAAATCGGCATAGAAAGCGACGCACTCGTCTAGGTCAGGCACGTGCAGGGCTAGGTGGGTGAGGGTGGGGCGCATGGGCGCTCTCCTGCTGGACTTTTACCAAGCATAGGCGTGCGAGTCAGATTCGCCGCACGCTTGGGGTATGCTGGCGGCCTGCTGAGGAGGCTGAGCATGAGCTATGACTTCGACCTGTTTGTGATAGGCGCGGGATCCGGCGGGGTGCGCGCCGCACGGTTTTCCGCCAGTTTCGGCGCACGCGTGGCGGTGGCCGAGAGTCGTTACCTGGGGGGCACCTGTGTCAATGTCGGCTGCGTACCCAAGAAGCTGTTGGTGTATGGCGCTCACTATGCCGAAGACTTCGAGCAGGCTCGCGGCTTCGGCTGGACCCACGAGCGCGCCCAGTTCGACTGGCCAAGCTTGATCGAGAACAAGAACCGCGAGATTGAAAGGCTCAACGGTGTCTATCGTAAGCTGCTGATCGACAGCGGCGTCACCCTCATCGACGGTCACGCGCGAATGCTCGATGGTCATAGCGTCGAGGTCGAGGGTCAGCGCTACAGTGCACGGCACATCCTCATCGCCACGGGTGGCTGGCCGCACATCCCGGATTTTCCCGGGCGCGAGCATGCCATCGGCTCGAACGAGGCCTTCTTCCTGAAGCAGTTGCCCAAGCGGGTATTGGTGGTCGGCGGCGGCTACATCGCGGTGGAATTCGCCTCGATCTTCCATGGCATGGGCGCCACAACCTCCTTGCTGTACCGCCGCGAGCTGTTCTTGCGCGGTTTCGATGGCGCGGTGCGTGAACACGTGCGCGACGAGTTGGTCAAGCGCGGCCTGGACTTGCAGTTCAACAGCGACATCGCGCGCATCGACCGGGAGGCCGATGGCAGACTGCGGGCGACCCTGACCGATGGCCGCGTGATGCAGGCCGACTGCGTCTTCTACGCCACCGGCCGCCGGCCGATGCTCGATAATCTGGGGCTGGAGAACACCGCAGTAACGCTGACCGAGACCGGCCACATCCAGGTCGACGAGCATTTTCAGACCAGCGTGCCGTCGATCCTGGCAATCGGCGACGTGATCGGTCGCGTTCAATTGACCCCGGTCGCCTTGGCCGAGGGCATGGCCGTGGCACGCCGATTGTTCCAGCCGGAGCAATACCGCCGCGTCGACTATCAGATGATTCCGACCGCGGTGTTCAGCCTGCCGAATATCGGCACCGTCGGCATGAGCGAGGAACAGGCGAGGGCGGCCGGGCACCGGGTGAAGATTTTCGAGAGCCGCTTTCGCCCCATGAAGCTGTCGCTGACCGACAGCCAGGAACGCAGTCTGATGAAGCTGGTGGTGGACGCCGAGAGCGACCGGGTATTGGGCTGCCACATGGTCGGGCCCGAGGCCGGCGAGATCATTCAGGGGCTGGCGGTGGCGCTGAAGGCCGGCGCCACCAAGCAGGTCTTCGATGACACCCTAGGCGTGCATCCCACGGCCGCCGAGGAGTTCGTCACCATGCGCACACCAGTCTCAGCCTGAGCATGGCCCAGCTTTTCTACCTGGCCGATCTGTTCGGCGTAGCCGTGTTCGCCATCACCGGGGCCCTGATGGCCGGACGCAAGTCGATGGATCTGTTCGGCGTGCTGGTCATTGCCATCATCACGGCATTGGGAGGCGGGACCTTGCGCGATCTGATTCTGGACAACCATCCGGTCAGTTGGATCCGCGACGACACCTACATCCTGGTGGCCTCCCTGGCTGCGGTGGGCACCGTGCTCTGGGTCCGCGTGACGCGCCCCCTCCATGAAACCGGGCTGCTGATTGCCGACGCCTTTGGCCTGGCGGTATTCACGGTCATCGGCACCGAAGTGGCGTTGCAGCACGAGGTGCCCTTGAGTACTGCGGTCATCATGGGCGTGATGACGGGGGTGGCCGGCGGCGTCATGCGCGATGTGATCTGCAACGAGATTCCGCTGATCTTCAAGAAGGAGATCTATGCCACCGCCTGCATCGCCGGCGCGCTCGTGTTCATCGGCTTGCGCCTGCTCAATACGCCGCACTGGCTGGATACCGCCATCGCCATGCTGACCGTGCTGAGCATTCGTCTGGCGGCGATTCGCTGGCGTTTCTCCTTACCGCGGTTTCATCTACTGGATCGGGATTGAGCATGATCGAGCGACTGGATCACCTGGTGCTCACGGTTGCGGATATCGGCCGCACAGTGGCGTTCTATCAGCGGGTGCTGGGCATGCGCCATGAGATATTCGCAGGCGAGCGCAGCGCGCTGGTCTTTGGCCAGCAGAAGTTCAACCTTCACCAGCGCGGTCAGGAGTTCTTGCCCAAGGCCCAGTGTCCGACTGTCGGGGCCATCGACCTGTGCCTGATTACTCGCTGGTCAATCGAGCGGGTACTGGCACACCTGGCCGAACAAGAAGTCGCGATAGAGGAAGGGCCAGTCTTGCGCACTGGCGCACTGGGACCGATCGTTTCGGTGTACTTTCGCGATCCGGATGGCAACTTGATCGAGGTGAGCCGGTACCCGGATAAATGAGGAAGCCTTGGACCATGCTCGACGTTCGCCGCATGCGCGCCAAACACGCAACATTTAACATAATATACATTATGCGTATCTTGGTGCCGGACGAGGTCTGACAACCAGCACGGTCAAGCGCGCGCAAACACCAAGCCTCGTGCCTCTCAGGAGCTGCTAGCTTTCAACGTGTCGTAAATTTCTGGGGACGCCCATGAAAGCTGAGCCAACCGGCCGGCGGCTGTTGCTGTATGACGCCAAGGAGCTCGAACTGGTGTTACAGGACATGGCACGCCAAGCCGCGCTCTTGCTGCCGCCCGACCAAGGCATTCTGGTCGGCATCCTGCGCCGCGGCGAGCCTCTGGCGCGCATGCTGCAGCAACGATTGGCGCAACTGACCGGTCGAGCCGAACGGCCGCTGTACGCCTTGAAAGTCAAACGCTATGCCGATGACCTGAGCATTCTGCACCGCCAGACCCAATTGACCGATAACCCAGAGTTGGCCGCGCTGGATCTGAGCGCCACGCCGCTGCTGGTGATCGACGACGTGCTCTATGAAGGCCATTCGCTGCTGCGTACCTGCGGCTATCTGGCGCAACTCGGCGCGCGCCAGGTGCTCACAGCGGTACTGGTCGACCGCCATGCCGGGCGCCAGCCGATCCGCGCCGATATCGTCGGCATACACCTGCAGGTCGCCCCGGAGGATGTGGTCGAGTGCAATGTGCCGCCCTATGAGCGGGAATTTCGCATCGAGGTGGCGCGCCACGGGATATCGCGCTGAGCGCGCCTTCGACCACGGCAGTGCTAGCCTCAATGGCAGACGCAAGCCTCGGGGGAAGATCATGGCGATACACAAGACAAGAAGCCAGACGCGTGCGCGCGCACCTGCAGCGGCGCCTCAGGCAGGAGGACGCGTACGCGATCCCGAGCGACTGGTGCTGTTGCTGGCGGCCGCCGGCATGCTGCTTACGGCCTACCTGAGCATTATCGCGCTGAGCGGCAGCACCCCGGCATTCTGCGCCCAAGGCTCGGCCTGCGAACTGGTCCAACAAAGCCGCTGGTCGCAACTGTTCGGGGTGCCGCTGCCGCTCTGGGGCCTGGCTCTCTATAGCGTCCTGGCCTTCAATGCCTGGCGCTTGCCGGCCAAGCTGCAGCGCTGGCGGCGACTGTGGCTGGTGTCCTTGATCGGGCTCAGCGTCAGCCTCTACCTGACCCTGGTCGGCTGGCTCGAGCTCGAGGCGTTCTGCGGCTGGTGTTTGCTGTCCCTGGCGCTGCTGGCGGCGATCTTCCTGCGCACCACGCTCAATCGCCCGGCCACCGCACCCGGCACCGACTGGCGCGCCTGGCTGGGCGGCAGTGCCATGGGCGTGCTGCTGGCGGTCGGAGTGCCGCACCTGTTCTACAGCGATTTGCTCGAGGCCCGCGCCGACCCGCAACTGGTCGAGTTGGCCGAGCATCTGCAACGGCGCGGAGCGCTCTTCTACGGCGCCTTCTGGTGCGCCAGTTGCCAGGAGCAAAAGCGATTGTTCGGCAGCGCGGCCAAGCACCTGCCCTATATCGAGTGTTCGCCCGACGGCCGCAACGGCATTCTGGCGCGCGCCTGCATCGACGCCGGCATCCGCGGCTATCCGACCTGGATCATTCGGGGGCGGCGCCATCAGCAGGTGCTGACGCCCGAGCAACTCGCGAGCCACTCGGGTTTCCCTTGGGAGAGCGCACGATGAGCGGCCGCGGTGCCCTCGCCTGGCGGTCAGGCGCCCCGCTCCGCTCGGCTCTCAGAGCAATCCACCGTTGACGCCCAGCACCTGACCATTGACCCAGGCGCCGTCCTCGCCCACCAGGAAGGCGACGGCATTGGCGATGTCCGCCGGGGTGCCCAGGCGCTCCAGCGGCGACTGCTTGGCCAAGCGCTCGAGCATTTCCGCGCTCTTGGCATTGAGAAACAGATCGGTCGCCGTCGGTCCCGCGGCGATGGCGTTGACGCAGATGTTTCGGCCGCGCACTTCCTTGGCCAGAATTCGCGTGAAGGCCTCCACCGCCGCCTTGGACGCCGCGTAGACCGAGTAGCCGGGCAAGGCCAGTTCGACCGCGCTGGAGGAGAAATTGACGATGCGCCCGCCGGGACGCAGGCGCGTCGCCGCCAGACGCAGGGTATTGAAGGTGCCCTTGGTGTTGATCGCGAACAGGCGTTGAAAGAGCGCGTCCTCGCTGTCGGCCAGGTCGACGCTTGCGGGCTGGATGAGCGCGGCGGTGTTGATCAGGATGTCGATGCCGCCGAAGCGCGACTCGACCTGATCGAACAGGGCCTCCACCGCCACCGGGTCGCTGATGTCGGCGAGCACCGCATAGGCCTTGCCGCCGGCCTCGAGGATCTGCCGCACCACAAGCTCGGCATCCGACGGCCGCGACAGGTAGTTGACCACCACACAGATGCCGTCCCGGGCTAGACGCTTGGCCACGGCCGCCCCTATGCCGCGCGAGGCGCCGGTGACTATGGCTACTCTGGACATGGCATGACCTGGCGCTGTCGAAAGTTGCATCCCGGTCTCGCTGAGCAGGAGCCCTGAGCCGGGGACTTCCTAAGGGTATAGCCGCCTTTGCCGCCCGACGTGGCACCGCACATCGAATCCACAGGCGGCCGCGCAGCCCCTTCAGGCCCGGGGAAACGCCCGCAGCCGATCCCTTTCGCCCGGGCCGCGGCCGGCGACGGCAGGTTGCTGGGGCTATGCTGAACCCATGGTTCAGGCCACCTTTCGCTTCTACGAGGAGCTCAACGACTTCCTGCCGGCGGCCCGCAGGCGCCGGCCCTTCGACTGCGACTGCGCCCGTGCGGCGACGGTCAAGCACATGATCGAGGCCCTCGGCGTGCCCCATACCGAGGTCGAGCTGGTGTTGCTCAACGGCGAATCGGTGGGCTTCGAGCGTGTATTGCTGGATGGCGATCGGGTCGCCGTCTATCCCAAGTTCGAACGCCTCGACATCAGCCCCCTGCTCAAGGTGCGCGACTCCCCGCTGCGGGTGCTGCGCTTCGTCGCCGACGCCCATCTGGGCGGCCTCGCCCGCCTGCTGCGCATGCTCGGCTTCGACACCCTCTACGACAACCACTTCGAGGACCAGAGGATCGCCGAATTGGCGGCGCGCGAAGGCCGCATCGTCTTGACCCGCGACCGTGAGTTGCTCAAGCGCCGAGTCATCAGCCATGGCTGCTACCTGCACGCGCAAAAACCGGCCGAGCAGCTGCGCGAACTCTTCGAGCGCCTCGATCTGGCGCGCAGCCTCAGGCCTTTCAGCCGCTGCCTGCATTGCAACTTGGCGCTGCGCCCGGTGGATCTGCAGGAGGCGCGCGAGCGGCTGCCCAGTCGCATCGGCTACAGCTATGAGCGCTTTATGGAATGCCCGGGCTGCCGGCGGCTGTACTGGGAAGGCAGTCACTGGCGCAACATGCGCGCCCTGCTCGACCCGCTGCTGCCTGGTGCGCCTGCGCAACCGGGCGGCTAGCTAGCCCCCTGCCCCGACCGCGCGCCTTGATCGGCATCAATGTCCGCGGCGCGGGCTCAGGCTAGAAACAGCGCAGGATTAGACGAGGGCGTGGCCATGGAAAAGCATCAGCAATGGAACCTCTGGTATTTCCTCCTGGCCTTCAGCCTGCTGCTGCTGGTGCATGACTGGTGGGCGGCGCGCAGCGCCGTGGAGACGCTGCCCTACAGCGAGTTCCTGCGCCTGCTCAAGGAGGAACAGCTGAGTGACCTGCGCATCGACCAGCAGCAGATCACCGGCACCCTGAAGGTGCCGATCGAAGGCCGCGAGCGCTTTCGCACGGTGCGGGTGGAGCCCGAGCTGGCCGAGGCGCTGGCGCAGTCCCGGGTGACCTTTAGCGGCACCCGCGAAGGCGGCGCACTGAGCCAGCTGCTGGGCTGGTTGTTGCCCATGCTGCTGATCTTCGCCCTGTGGAGCTTCTTGTTTCGTCGCCTGGCCGAGAAACAGGGGCTGGGCGGCATGGTCAGCGTCGGCAAATCCAAGGCCAAGGTGTTCGTCCAGCGCGACACCGGGGTGACCTTCGACGATGTCGCCGGGATCGATGAGGCCAAGGGCGAATTGCAGGAGGTGGTGTCCTTTCTCAAGGACCAGCCGAAATACGCCCGCCTGGGCGCCCGGATTCCCAAGGGTATTCTGCTGGTCGGCCCGCCCGGTACCGGCAAGACCCTGGTGGCCAAGGCCCTGGCCGGCGAGGCCAATGTGCCCTTCTTCTCCATCTCCGGCTCGGAGTTCGTCGAGTTGTTCGTCGGCGTCGGCGCCGCCCGCGTGCGCGATCTGTTCGAGCAGGCGCGCAAGGCCGCACCCTGCATCATCTTCATCGACGAGCTCGATGCCCTGGGCAAGATGCGCGGGGTAGGCGCCTTTGGCGGTAACGACGAGAAGGAGCAGACCCTCAACCAGTTGTTGGCCGAACTCGACGGCTTCGATCCGCGCGAGGGCGTGGTGCTGCTGGCGGCGACCAACCGCCCCGAGGTACTCGACCCGGCCCTGCTGCGGGCCGGCCGCTTCGACCGTCAGATCGTCATAGACCGCCCCGACCGGCGCGGTCGACTGGCCATTCTCCAGGTGCACATCAAGCGCATTCGCATCGCGCAGGGCCTGGACCTCGAGCATATCGCCGGCATCACCACCGGCTTCTCCGGCGCCGACCTGGCCAACCTGGTCAACGAAGCGGCGATCCAGGCCACCCGCCGCGGTGCCGAGGCGGTGGCCATGGCCGACTTCACCACGGCGGTGGAACGCATTCTGGTCGGCGGCGAACGCCGCGGGCGTCTGCTGCAAGCCCATGAGCGCGAAGTGGTGGCGCACCATGAAATGGGCCATGCCCTGGCGGCAGCCCATCTGCCCGGGATGGATGCCGTGCACAAGGTTTCGATCATTCCGCGCTCCGTGGGGGCGCTGGGCTATACCCTGCAGCGGCCCACCGAGGATCGTTTCCTGATTACCCGTCAGGAGTTGAAGGACCGCATGGTGGTGCTGCTGGCCGGGCGGGCCGCCGAGGCGCTGATCTTCGACGAGATATCCACCGGCGCGGCCGACGACCTGGCCAAGGTCACCGACATCGCCCGGCAGATCGTCACCCGCTTCGGCATGAGCGAGGTGGGCCAGGCGGTGCTGGAGAAACAAGGCGCCAGCTACCTGGGCGAAAACACCCTGCGCCTGCGCGAAAAGGACTACTCGGAACAGACCGCACGGGAAGTGGATCTGGCAGTCAAGGGGCTGATCGACGACGCCTTTGAGCGGGCCAAGCGCCTGCTGCAACAGCATCGAGACGAACTCGAGCAGGGCGCCCGCCTGCTGCTGGAAAAGGAGACCCTGAGCCCCGAAGAATTTCCCGCGCTGAGGCCGCCCCGGCCATCGGCCTGAGGCGCGCAAAGCAAGCCGGGCAATGCTCGCCAGGCACCGACGCAGCTGCACTTGAACGCGCGTTGCGCTCTGCGTGAGAGGCCTGCTCACAAGGCATGAGCCGGGTTATGATCGAACCACTTCGGCTCCCGGAGGAAGGCTGAATCGCGCCCGTTGCCGGCCTGGTCCGCGCAGCGCCAACTGGCAGGCGGCGGCCTTGCGGGCCTTCCCCCGTTTTCAATAATTACAATCAGCGCTCATCAGGCGAAGATCCAGGAGCATTCGATGCTGGCAGTCCCCGGATACCATCTTCAGGATTGTGTGTACGCAGGGGAACACTGCTGGGTCTACCGAGCGCTGGATCAGGAGGCCCAGCGTGGGGTGGTGCTCAAGATTCTCCGTCCGGAGAATCTCACCGCGCCCAGACTCAGGCAGCTCAAGCACGAATTTGCAATCGCCCGCCTCTGCAATCATCACAACATCGCCTCGGCCCTTCACATGCAGCAGTTGGGCGGCTATTGGCTGATGGTATCTGAGGATATCCAGGGCGAATCACTGGCGCGACGGCTCGATCACGGCAGCGCCTTTGTCGATCTCGAGAGCTTCTTCGACGTTGCCCTGCAACTGGCGGCAGGATTGGTCGCCCTGCACGCGCAGAAGATCATCCACCGCAATATCAACCCGGCCAACTTGGTCTGGAGCCCGAGTCGGGGACGGCTGCAGATCATCGACTTCGGGATCGCCTGGCAGATCGGGCAAGAACCGCAGGTGCCCGGCGCGGAACAAGTACTGGAGGGCGATCTTGCCTATATGGCGCCGGAACAGACCGGTCGCATGAACCGCGCCCTGGACAATCGCTGCGATTTTTACGCGGTGGGGGCGACCCTGTATCACCTGCTCTGCGGCGTCCCGCCGTTCAGCGCGGCAGATGCCCTGAGCTTGATCCATTGTCATATGGCCAAGCAGCCGGATTGGTCGGTCCCGGCTCTGCAGTCCCTGCCCCCACGGCTGATTGCGGTCTTGCGCAAGCTTTTGCAAAAAGACCCGGACCTGCGCTATCAGGAGGCCGCAGCACTGCTCAGGGACCTGGCGGCCTGCAGAGCCGGGGAAGGGCTGGCCAGGCCCCTCGAAAACGAAAGCAGCAGTTTGTTTCGCGCCCCGCAATGCCTCTATGGCCGGGCGCAGGAAGTAGCCGAGATCATGGGCGCCTTCGAGCGCGCGGCCAGCGGCAGTTGCGAGTTGCTGCTGCTCGCGGGCGAGCCCGGCATCGGCAAAACGGCGCTGGTCAACGAGGTACAACGGGCCATGGTCGCGCGCGGGGCGCAGTTTGCCGCGGGGAAATGCGATCAATTTCTGCGCAGCACCCCCTATGAATCCCTGGTGCGGGCCCTGCGCGAGCTGATCGTGCAGACATCCTATCGTCCCAGTGGCGAGACGCGCGCCTGGTTCGCAGAGCTGCGCGACGCGGTGGGCAGCAACGCCGCGCTGGCGGTCGGGCTGTTTCCCGAGCTCGGCCAAGCACTGGGTCGTTTCGACAAGTTGGCGGATCTGCCGGCAGCCGAAGCCCGCAACCGCTTGAGCCGTCTGTTGCAGAACCTCATCCAGACCTTTGCCAGCGCCGAGCGCCCGCTGGTCCTTTTCCTGGATGACCTGCACTGGGCCGATGTGCCGACCTTGCAACTGTTGGAGTCCGTGTTGCTGAGTCCGGATCATCATCACCTGTTGATCATCGGCGCCTATCGCACCAATGAGCTGACCTCGGACCACGGGCTCAATGGCGTGTGCCTGCGCCTGGGCCGGACCGCGCGAGCGCCTGTGACGCTCCACCCCGCCGCCCTGTCCACAGCCCAGGTGGTCGACTTGATCAAAGACAGCCTGCGCGCCCCGACGCTGGACTGCGAAGCGCTGGCAGCCATCTGCCAGAGCAGAACAGGCGGAAACCCCCTGTTCTTGCTGCAACTGTTGAAGTTTCTGCAGCAGGAGCACTACTTGTCCTTCGACTACGACCAGGGGCATTGGCGTTGGAACCCGCTCGAACTGGCAAGCGTGGGGTTTTCCGAGAATGTCGTCGAACTCATGGTCCGGCAAATCCGCCTATTGCCGGCGCCGACCGTCGAGTTGCTGCAACTGGCCGCCAGTCTTGGCCATCGGGTTGCGCTCGAGCAGATTGCCCTGATCGCCGGGCTGAGTGCCTTGGATACCCAGCGCGAGCTATGGCCCGCCCTGCAGGCCGGGATCTTGCTGCCGGAGTCGGACAGCTTCAGGCCAAGCGCCGAGGCCGCAGCGGCCGCCGGCATCGCCTACCGCTTCATGCACGACCGGGTGCAACAGGCCTGCTACGCGCTCGCGACCGCCGCGCAACGGAGCCGCTGTCATCAGAGAATCGGCCGGATGCTGCTGCGAAGCTGCCCCGCCGGCGAGCTTGATGAGCAGCTGTTGACCATTGTCGAGCACCTGAACGCCGCTGTCGGCTTGCTAGCCACAGCGGCCGAACGGCTGGAGCTGGCGCAGCTCAATCTGCGTGCAGGACGCAAAAAGCGCCAGGCCGGGGCCTATCAATCGGCGGCCGACAATTTCTCACTGGGTCGAGCGCTTCTCGCCGAGGGCGGCTGGAGTGAACACTTCCGGCTGGTGTTCGAGCTGTCCTGCGCGGAGGCGGAGACGGCCTACTTGCTCGGCGACTTCGCGCGCGCCCAGCGAATTTTTGCTGAGGTCCTGGGGCATTGCCGGCATGCCCTGGACATCGTCAGCTGCCTGACCCTGAAGATGCAGTCTTTGCAGTTGCAGGGCCTCAATGGCGAAGCGATCGAGGCGCAGCGTTACGCCCTCTCACTGCTGGGGATCGACATTCCCGCCAGCGATGAAAATCTGCAGCCCTTGCTGCTCGAGGGAATGGACGAACTGGAACGGGCCGCCGCCTGCGGCCAGATCGAGAGCATGCTCAGCGGTGAGCAGATGCGCGATACGTCGACACTCGCGGCCATTCCGTTGCTGTTCGGCATGTGGTTTGCCGCCTATGTGGCAGGACGCCCCAGTCTCTGTGCCCTGGCTGCCGTGAAGATGATCCAGCTGTCACTGCGTCACGGCGTCTGTGACAGCACGCCCATGGCACTGGCCAATTTCGCCTTGCTGGAAATCATCCTGCGGCAGAATCCGGAACTGGCCGGCGCCATGGGTCAGCTGGCCGTCACCCTCGCCGACAAGCGCGACAACCTCTCCAGTCGAGCCAACACCAAGGCCATGTATGCCGGGCTGATCGCGCACTGGCACTACCCCATGGCCGTTGCCATTCGCCACTATGACGAAGCCTACGATCTGGCATTGGAGTGCGGCGATTATGTGATTGCCGGCAACATCATCCCCATGCGCGCGGCCGACCAGATCATTCGGGGCCATTACTTGCCCGATCTGCTCGAGGACACCGAACATCTGGTTGCTCGGCACGTGGCCAGCGGCCAGTTCGACCTGTCGGACGCCACCGAGGTCGGCGTGCTGATGCCGATTCGCTGCCTGACGGGACAGTTGCCGAACCCTGAACGCTATGACCATCAGGCGTTCAAGGAAGAGGACTTCCTGCGGCGCTATCAGGACTCGCCGCTGATCCTGGCCTATTACCTGCACAGCAAGATCCGCAACGCCTACCTGTTCGATTGTCAGGATGCCGAGGCGCTGGCTGCGCGGCAGGGCCTGGTGGAAGAGATGATTCTGGGGCAAGCAAAAGGGCCCGAGGCGGCCTTCTATGCGGCGCTGATCTGGATACGCGCACTGCAGCGCGATCCGGCGCGCGCCGATGCCCCGCAGTTGCGCGCGCGCTTCGAGCAGATGCTCGCCAGACAAGAACACTGGGCCCTCCTCTGCGCGGACAATCATGCCGCCAAGGCACTGCTGCTGAAGGCCGAAAGGGCGCGCTATCGCCAGGAAATCGGGCATGCCATGCGCTGTTACCAAGAGGCCATCGAAACGGCCCAGAAGTACGGGCAAATCCATCTGGCGGCGCTGGCCTGCGAACAATACGCAGAATTCCTCCTGTCGATCGATCAAGCGCGTCTGGCCCGCGCCCTCTTGCACGATGCCGCACGCCTTTATCGGCAGTGGGGCGCATCGGCCAAGGCTGAGCGCCTGCAGGCCAAGCAGCAGTTGGGCCTGCAGCCTGATAGCGCAGCGCCTGGCCGCCCGGCAGGCGCCGAACGGCGGCCGAGCAACGCCGTGCTCGATCTCGATGCGATCATGCAGGCCGCCCAGGCCCTGACCCGTGAGGTGGGATTGCACAACGTACTCGATTGCCTGTTGACCCTGGTGCGCAATGCCGCAGGTGCAGAGGTCGCGCGCCTGCTGCTGAGTTCGGGCGGGCAGTGGTTTCTCGAAGCCGAGATCTGCGCAGAACAGCGCAGCCTCCTGCAGCATCGAGCGGTCAGGCTGGAGGATGCACAAGATCCGCTGCTGCCCCTTTCCCTGATTCGGCACGTCGCCAACGGCGCTGATTCGGTCATCGAGGATCACCTGGCCCAGTCGCCCCGCTATTGCCAGGATCCATACGTACAAGCCCATCAACCGCTTTCGGTCATGTGCCTGCCGCTGCGGCAGACCGGGCAGCTGCGCGGCCTGCTGTATCTGGAAAACAACCAGTCCAAGGCGGTATTCGGCCTCGAGCGCCATCACTTCCTGCACACCCTGGCGGGGCAATTGCTGATCGCCATCGACAATGCCCGCCTGCACGATGAACTGGAGCGCAAGGTGGCTGAGCGCACCCTGGCGCTGGAGGAGCTCAATCACAAGCTGGCCGAGCTGTGCATGCTCGACAGCCTCACGGCGATTCCCAACCGGCGCAGCTTCAATGACGTCATCGAAAAGGAGTTGCAGCGGGCGAAGCGCGACCAGCTACCCTTGGCGGTTTGTCTGATCGATGTGGACCATTTCAAGGCCTATAACGATCACTATGGCCACTTGGCCGGTGATGATTGCTTGCGGCAGGTCGCCCAGGCCTTGTCCTCCTGTCTCAAACGGAGCGGCGACTTCGTTGCCCGCTTCGGCGGCGAGGAGTTTGTCGTGGTCCTGCCGGTGTCGGACGCCGAGCGCGCCGCGCCTGTTGCCCAGTTGCTCAGGCAGGCGGTGGAAGCCCTGCAGATTCCCCATGGGGCCAGCTCGACTGCGCGGTCGGTAACGGTGAGCGTGGGCGTGGCCTGTTGCGAGCCGGACCCTTGGGCTTCGGTGATCGGCATCATCAACGCCGCGGACCAAGCACTCTATCTGGCCAAATCACGGGGGCGAAACCAGGTGGCCGAACTTCCTTACCTGGCGCTTCGGCCAGACTGACGCGCCCGAACAGAGGCGCTCCCGGTCCATCCAGCGGGCGCTCGAGCGTTCAGGGGCATCCGCTTGATCCAGATCAAGACCTCATCGAGCGAACGGGCGCAGAGATAAAAGAGACAGCGGATTGTCGGGCGTGCCCTACCTGCATCGCGACCGCCAGTCTAGATGCTCTCCCCCTTGGTGCGCCGCAGTCCCTGAAGGCGACCCATCGAATCCGAGGAGCAGCTCATGGGCAAGCATCAGCAAAGCAGCAATAACCAGCGCTACGACTCCCAGCACGGCGACCCCTACCTCAAACCCCCAAGCGCCGGCGCCGCGCTTTGCCCGCAATGCGGCGTGAGCTACCAGCAGGGGCGCTGGGCCTGGCATGAGCGCCAACCCGACGATGCCCCCGAGCAGCACTGCCCGGCCTGCCAGCGCATCGCCGACGACGAGCCGGCCGGCCGCTTGCAGCTGTCCGGCGGCTTTCTGCGCGAGCATCGCGAGGAAATCATCAATCTGATTCGCAATACCGAGCAGGCCCACAAGGCCCAGCATGCCCTGGAGCGTTTGCTGCGGATCAGCGATCAGGACGACGGCCTGCTGGTGACCACCACCGGGCTGCACCTGGCCAATCGCATCGGCCATGGGCTGAGCGCGGCCTTCAAGGGGCAGACCGAGTACAGCTACAGCGCCGACGAGCGTTTCGTCAGCATTCACTGGCAACGCGACTGAGACACCGGCCCGCAGCACAGCAGCTCGGCCTCTAAATGCGCATCCAGATGCGCCAGCGGGGTGCCGCGCCGGGTCGCCGTCGTCCTAGGCCTCCAGCAGCCGCAACGGTCTTGGCGTCGGATCGATCATGACTGGGCCAGCTTGTGCATCACCCCGTGCGCGCCAGGTTCAGGTCGCGCAGCGCCGCGGCGCCGGCAATCCAGGCCGACCAGCAGGCTGGCCGGGCGCCGCGCCTGTTAATGCGGATCCGCGGCGAAGAAGAAACTCTCGGCCGAGAACGGCGGCGCCTCGGCCGGCGGCTCGAAGGCCTGCACATCTTCGGCTTCGACCCGCAGCCAGTGAAACCCGCCCTCTGCATCGCCACGCACCGCATGGAGCGCGTGCCGCGCGGCCAATTGATCGAGATCAAATCGACCGGGGAACCCAGGGGCCAGGCTGAGAGTCGAGGTTAATAAATACCTCGAGAAGGAGGCGAAAATGGCAAGCGAAGCGAAGAAGATGCCCGTCAGCGGGCAGGAAAGGCAAAGCAGTGGTGTACGTGCCCCCGAAGCCCGGCACCCGATGGATAACCTGCGCAAGCAAATCGACAAGCTGTTCGAGGAATTCGGCCTCGGCATGCCGTCGCCGTTCGGCCGCCGCGCCCTGGATGTCGAGCCCTTCTGGCGCCGCGAGATGATCGGCCAGAGCATGCCGGCGGTGGATATCAGCGAGAAGAGCAAGAGCTTCGAAATCAGCGCCGAACTGCC
>JBFHKK010000006.1:0-19471 GCA_041595475.1 Pseudomonas sp.
CATCGTCGACACCAGCGACCGCAAGGTCTGGTGCTTCTGCGGCGACGGCGAGATGGACGAGCCGGAGTCTCTGGGCGCGATCGGCATGGCCGCGCGCGAAAACCTCGATAACCTGATCTTCGTCATCAACTGCAACCTGCAGCGCCTCGACGGCCCTGTGCGCGGCAACGGCAAGATCATCCAGGAACTCGAGGGGGTGTTCCGCGGCGCCCAGTGGAACGTCAACAAGGTGGTCTGGGGGCGCTTCTGGGACCCGCTGCTGGCCAAGGATACCGACGGCATCCTGCAGCGGCGGATGGACGAGGTGGTCGACGGCGACTACCAGAACTACAAGGCCAAGGACGGGGCCTTCGTCCGCGAGCACTTCTTCAACAGCCCCGAGCTCAAGGCCATGGTCGAGGATTTGTCCGACGCCGAGATCTGGAAGCTCAACCGCGGCGGCCACGACCCCTACAAGGTCTATGCGGCCTACCACCAGGCGGTCAACCACCAGGGCCAGCCCACCGTGATCCTGGCCAAGACCATCAAGGGATACGGCGCCGGCGCCGGCGAGGCGAAGAACATCGCCCACAACATCAAGAAGGTCGACGTCGACAGCCTGAAGAAATTCCGCGACCGCTTCGACATCCCGGTCAAGGACGAGGATGTCGAGAAGCTGCCCTTCGTGCGCCCCGACGCCGACAGCGCCGAGGGCAAGTACCTGCGCAAGAAGCGCGAGGCGCTCGGCGGCTTCGTGCCGCAACGCCGGGCCAACAGCTTCTCCATTCCCACGCCGCCGCTGGACAGCCTCAAGACCATCCTCGACGGCAGCGGCGATCGCGAGGTCTCCACCACCATGGCCTTCGTGCGCATCCTCTCGCAGCTGGTCAAGGACGAGAAGCTGGGCGAACGCATAGTTCCGATCATTCCCGACGAGGCGCGCACCTTCGGCATGGAGGGCATGTTCCGTCAGCTCGGCATCTACTCCTCGGTCGGCCAGTTGTACGAGCCGGTCGACAAGGATCAGGTGATGTTCTACCGCGAGGACAAGAAGGGCCAGATCCTCGAGGAAGGCATCAACGAGGCCGGCGCCATGAGCTCCTTCATCGCCGCCGGCACCAGCTACAGCTGCCACAACCAGCCGATGCTGCCCTTCTACATCTTCTACTCGATGTTCGGTTTCCAGCGCATCGGCGATCTGGCCTGGGCCGCCGGCGACAGCCGCGCCCGCGGCTTCCTGATCGGCGGCACCGCCGGGCGCACCACCCTCAACGGCGAGGGCCTGCAGCACGAGGACGGGCATAGCCACCTGATGGCCGCGACCATCCCCAACTGCCGCACCTACGACCCGACCTACGGCTACGAGCTGGCGGTGATCATCCGCGAAGGCATCCGCCAGATGATCGAGGAGCAGCACAACGTCTTCTACTACATCACCGTGATGAACGAGGCCTACCAGCAGCCGGCCCTGCCCGAGGGCGTCGAGAAAGGCATCATCAGCGGCATGTACCTGCTCGAGGAAGACAAGAAGGAGGCCGCCTACCACGTGCAGCTGCTCGGCAGCGGCACCATCCTGCGCGAAGTGCGTGCGGCGGCGAAGATCCTGCGCGACCAGTACAACGTCGCTTCCGATGTCTGGAGCGTCACCAGCTTCAACGAACTGCGCCGCGACGGCCTGGCGGTGGAGCGGCACAACCGCCTGCACCCGGAGCAGAAGCCGACCCTGTCCTATGTCGAGCAGTGCCTTAACGGGCGCCGCGGGCCGGTGATCGCCAGCACCGACTATATGAAGCTGTTCGCCGAGCAGATCCGCCAGTGGGTGCCGTCCAAGGAATACAAGGTGCTCGGCACCGACGGCTTCGGCCGCAGCGACAGCCGCAAGAAGCTGCGCCACTTCTTCGAGGTGGACCGCTACTGGGTGGTCCTGGCGGCCCTGGAGGCACTGGCCGACCGCGGCGATATCGAACCCAAGGTAGTGGCCGAGGCCATTGCCAAGTTCGGCATCGACCCGGAAAAACCCAACCCGCTGGACTGCTGAGGAGACGCATCATGAGTGAACTGATTCGCGTACCCGACATCGGCAGCGGTGAGGGTGAAGTGATCGAGTTGTTCGTCGAGGTCGGCGATCGCATCGAGGCCGACCAGAGCCTGCTGACCCTGGAATCGGACAAGGCCAGCATGGAAATCCCGGCGCCCAAGGCCGGGGTGGTCAAGAGCCTCAAGGTCAAGCTGGGCGACCGCCTGAAGGAGGGCGACGAACTGCTGGAACTGGAGAGCGAGGACGCCGCCGAGGCCTCCTCGGCGGATGAGGCTGAAAAGTCCGGCAACGCCGAAGCGAAGAAAGACCCGCAAGATAAGGAACAGGCCAAAGAGCAGGCGAGCAAGAAAGAAGAAGAGCAAAGGCCGCAGGCGCGCGAAAGCCAGGAGCGCGAAGACGCCAAGGGCTCGGTGCAGGACGTCGAGGTGCCGGATATAGGCTCGGCCGGCAAGGCCAAGGTCATCGAAGTCCTGGTCAAGGCCGGCGATCGGGTCGAAGCCGACCAGTCGCTGATCACCCTGGAGTCGGACAAGGCCAGCATGGAGATCCCCTCTCCCGCCGCCGGCATCGTCGAGAGCGTCGAGGTCGATCTGGATGCCGAGGTCGGCACCGGCGATCTGATTCTCAGGCTCAAGGTCGCCGGCGCCAAGCCGGATGAAAAAGCCAAGGCCGAGGCGGACGACGCGCCGAGCGCAAAGGCCGAGCGGCACCGCACGCCGCCTGGCGCCGCCCCCGAGGTGGCCGCCGAGGTCGAGGCCATCGCCAAGCTGTCGGCGGCGGCGGTCGGCGCCGGCCCCGCGCCCAAGCGTGAAGGCGCCAAGGTGCATGCCGGCCCGGCAGTGCGCCAGCTGGCCCGGGAACTGGGCGTCGACCTGGGCGACGTCACCGGCACCGGGCCGAAACAGCGGATCCTCAAGGAGGACGTGCAGGAGTACGTCAAGGCGATGCTGCAGCGACCCAAGCAGGCCCCGGCCGGCGGCGCCGGCAGCGGCATTCCGCCGATTCCTGAGGTGGACTTCAGCAAGTTCGGCGAGGTGGAGGAAGTGCCGATGACCCGGCTGATGCAGGTCGGTGCGGCCAACCTGCACCGCAGCTGGCTCAACGTGCCCCACGTGACCCACTTCGACAGCGCCGACATCACCGAACTGGAGGCCTTCCGCGTGGCGCAGAAGGCAGCGGCGGAAAAGGCCGGGGTCAAGCTCACCGTGCTGCCGCTGCTGCTCAAGGCCTGCGCGCACCTGCTCAAGGAGCTGCCGGATTTCAACAGCTCCCTGGCCCCCTCCGGCAAGGCGCTGATCCGCAAGAAGTACGTGCACATCGGCTTCGCCGTCGACACCCCGGACGGTCTGCTGGTGCCGGTGATCCGCGACGTCGAGCGCAAGAGCCTGCTGCAACTGGCCGGCGAGGCCGCCGAACTGGCGGACAAGGCACGCAACAAGAAGCTCTCGGCCGACGCCATGCAGGGCGCCTGCTTCACCCTCTCCAGCCTCGGCCACATCGGCGGCAGCGGCTTCACGCCGATCGTCAATGCGCCCGAGGTGGCGATTCTTGGCGTGAGCAAGGCGAGCATGCAGCCGGTGTGGGACGGCCAGGCCTTCCAGCCGCGGCTGATGCTGCCGCTGTCGCTGTCCTACGATCACCGGGTGATCAACGGCGCCGCGGCGGCACGCTTCAGCAAGCGCCTGGGCGAAGTGCTGGCGGATATCCGCACCCTGCTGCTGTAGCGCGCCGCGCGCCTGCCGCCCTCGACCCCGCCCGATCGGCGGGGTTTTTATTGCCGGCCAGGCAGCGCCCCGCCGAACGCGGGCGGCGAACTAGCTCTTCTGCAGATTGCGGATCAGGAAGCTCAGGGCCTTGGCCAGTTCGGCGGCGCCCTGGCGGTCGCGCACTATGCTCAGCAGCGGACTGCCGTCGACTGGGCTGTAGAGCACGCAGTGGATGCCCTGCTGCGGGCACTCGTAACGAATGAAGGGGTCGACACCGTAGAGCGGCAGGCGCCGGTTTTGCACCGCGATATCGGTGCCCTGCTCGCTGCGCAGCTCCTCTCGCAGCAGGAGTTCGCCGGACTCGCCCAGGCGCAGCTGATAGAGGCGATCCTGGCGGCTGGCCTGGCCAACCTGATAGCCGGCGCGCAGGGCGTAGCTGCGCAGCAGCTCGTTGCCGTGGGCCAGCAGCGCCTGACGATCGTCCTGGGTCAGATAGAGACGCTTGAGCTCGCTCAGGTAGCGCGCCGGTTCGGCGCCGCTCAACTGGGCGGCGGCCTCCTCGCCGTAAAGCGGAGCGCTCGCGAGCAGGCCCCCGAGCCACAGTGCGCACATGAGTCTTCTTGTCAGTGGTAATGGCATGATGCACCCTTAGCCGACGCTGCAATGAAGTGGGTCGAGACCCGGCTCGATCAGCATACTGGAATTCCGCGCACCGATGACAAGCCATCCCGATGCCGCAAGCCGTTCGCTGGCCGAGGTTGTGACGCAGTTGCCGACGCCCTCGGGGCTTGGCCTGTTGCGCTTCGAGCGGCTCAACGAGGCGAACTGGCCGCTGCTGTTTCTCGATCCGGCCTGCGAGCAGCAGCTGGGCATCGCCGCCAGCGCACTCTGCGACCTGCTCGAGTCGCCCTATGCGACGCTGATGGCAGCGGAGGCGCGCCAGCGGCTGCACCAGCAGATCCAGCAACAACTGGCGCAGCATCCCCACTACCGCGTGCACTACCAGCTGCATGGCCCCCTCGGTCCGCGCACCCTGATGGAGATCGGCGAGCCCTTCAGCCAGCACCAGCGCCAACTGCTGCGCGGCTACCTGCTGGTTCTCGACACGGCCCCGGATGACGCCCCGCCGCTGGATTTTTCCGTCGAGGCGGGCGCTGCGCTGCGCGGCCATTCGCAAGCCCAACAGCAGCGACAGCTGCGCGCGCGCGCCCAGCAGGAGCTGATCGTCAGCCTGGCCCGCCATCGTTACGAGCAGGACGACCCGCTGCGCGAGGCCGCCGAGCTGATCACCCGCGCCGCCTGTGACACCTACCAGCTGGCCCGCGCCGGCATCTGGACGCTGCAGGGCAGCACCCTGAGCCCCCTCTGCCTGTATGACCGTGAGCACAATCGGCATGAGCAGCCGGCGCCGATCGACCTCAGCCACTACCCCATCTACCTGGATGCCCTGCAGAGCGGCCGAGCGATCGACGCCCATGACGCGGCTACCGACCCGCGCACCCGCGAGCTGCGCGACAGCTACCTGCGCCCGCTCGGCATCGGTGCCATGCTCGATGCCAGCATCCGCGTCGATGGCGAGGTGGTCGGCGTGCTCTGCCTGGAAAACCTCGGCGCCCAGCGCATCTGGCAGGCCGACGAGATCGCCTTCGCCGGCGAGCTGGCCGACCAGTACGCCCAGGTCCTCGCCAACCACCAGCGGCGCAGCGCCGCCAGCGCCCTGCATCTGTTCCAGCGCGCGGTCGAACAGAGCGCCAGCGCCTTCATCCTGCTCGATCGCGAGGGCCGGGTGGAGTATGTCAACCCGAGCTTCACAACCATCACCCAGTACAGTGCCAGCGAGGTGCAGGGCCGACTGCTGTCGCAGCTGCCGGCCCTGGAGCACCTCGGCGACCTGCTGTTCGACAGCAGCGCCGGGCTGGCCGAACACAACAGCTGGCAGGGCGAGTTCAAGAGCCGGCGCAAGAACCTGGAGCCCTACTGGAGCCAGCTGTCGCTGTCCAAGGTGCATGCCGACGACGGCAGCCTGACCCACTACATCGGCATCTACGAAGACATCACCCAGAGCAAGCAGGCCCAGCAGCACATCGAACGCCTGGCCTTCAGCGACAACCTCACCGGCCTGGGCAACCGCTACGCCTTCATTCGCGCCCTGGAGCAGCGCTTCGCCGCCAGCGCCGGCAAGTCGATCAGCCTGCTGCTGGTGGACATCGACAACTTCAAGCGGATCAACGACAGCCTCGGCCACCAGACCGGCGACAAATTGCTCAGCAGCCTGGCCCGGCGCCTGCGCAACAGCCTGGAACCGACCAGCATACTGGCGCGCTTCGCCAGCAACGAGTTCGCCCTGCTGCTGGGCAGCGACGACCCCGAGGACGGCCGCCGGGTGGCCCGCCAGGTGCTGCAGATGCTCGACAAGCCACTGTTCATCGACAACCAGCTGATCAATATCAGCGGTTCGGTGGGCCTGGCCTGCGCCCCGCAGCATGGCCAGGACCCGCAGACCCTGATGAAGCATGCCGGCCTGGCGCTGCACAAGGCCAAGGCCAACGGCAAGCACCAGTTGCAGGTCTTCACCGAGGCCCTGAATGCCGAGGCCGACTACAAGCTGTTCGTCGAAAACAACCTGCGCCGGGCCCTGAGCCAGAACGAGCTGGAGGTGTTCTACCAGCCCAAGCTGTGCCTCAAGAGCGCCCGGGTGATCGGCATGGAGGCGCTGCTACGCTGGAACCATCCGGAGAAGGGCATGATCCGCCCGGACCAGTTCATCGGCGTGGCCGAAGAAACCGGCCTGATCATCCCGATCGGCAAATGGGTGGCACGCCAGGCCTGCCGCATGAGCAAGCGCCTGAAGGCTGCCGGCCTGGGCCCCATGCAGGTGGCGATCAACCTCTCGCCCAAGCAGTTCTCCGACCCGGACCTGGTCGGTTCGATCGACGCCATTCTGCGCGAGGAGGCCTTCGACCCGCGCCTGCTGGAGCTGGAACTGACCGAGAGCCTGCTGCTGGAGGCCAGCGACGACACCCGCCTGCAACTCAACCAGCTCAAGGACCTGGGCCTGACCCTGGCCATGGACGATTTCGGCACCGGCTATTCCTCGCTCAGTTACCTGAAGAAGTTCCCCCTCGACGTGATCAAGATCGACCGCAGCTTCATCAAGGACATCCCGCAGAACCAGGACGACATGGAGATCACCTCGGCGGTGATCGCCATGGCCCGCAAGCTGCGCCTGAAGGTGGTCGCCGAAGGCATCGAAAGCCATGCGCAACTGGGCTTCCTGCGTCGTCAGCAGTGCGAGATCGGCCAGGGCTATCTGTTCGACCAGCCGATCGCCGGCGGCGAGCTAATCGAGCGCCTGAAGCGCTATCCGCGGCAAACCGGCCGGCGCTGAAGCGCTGTAACGCGGCGGCCGGCTGGCGGTCTACCGAGCAGGGGTCGGCCATCCGATGCCGCGCCTATTGGAGGAACGAGCCCATGGTTCTACGTTCGCAGATACTCGCCCACAAGCTGGCGCTACCCAGCGCCGAACAGGCCCTGCCGGGCCGCGACACCCCGCTGCCGGTGCCCGAGGCCCATTACGTCAACGGCCACCGGCTGCAGCCACCCTTCCCCGCCGGCCTGCAGCAGGCGCTGTTCGGCCTCGGCTGCTTCTGGGGCGCCGAGCGGCGCTTCTGGCAGCAACCCGGGGTGTGGAGCACCGCGGTCGGCTATGCCGGCGGTCATACCGCCAATCCCACCTACGAGGAAACCTGCTCCGGTCTGACCGGCCACACCGAGGTGGTGCTGGTGGTGTTCGACCCGCAACTGATCGGCTACGAGGCGCTGCTCAAGCTGTTCTGGGAGGCGCACAACCCGACCCAGGGCATGCGCCAGGGCAACGATGTCGGCAGCCAGTACCGCTCGGCGATCTACTGCTACGGCCCCGAGCAGCTGGCCGCCGCCCAGGCCAGCGGCGAACGCTATCAGGCCGAACTGGACAAGGCCGGGCTCGGCCCCATCACCACCGAGATCGCCGAGGCGCCGCCCTTCTATTACGCCGAGGCCTACCACCAGCAGTACCTGGCGAAGAATCCCGGCGGCTACTGCGGCCTGCGCGGCACCGGGGTCTGCCTGCCGGCCTAGGCCGCCGGTTTCTCCTCGATCAGCCAGTCCAGGCGCCAGCCGCCCTGGCTCTGCGCCAGGTGCTCGGCCAGCCAGGGCAACAGCTGCCGGAGCTCCTCCTCCAGCCCCCAGGGCGGATTGCTGATCGCCAGGCCTGAGCCGTTCAGCCGCCCCGGCTCGTCGGGCGCATGCACATAGAGCTCGACGCGCAACAGCTTGGGCGCGGCGCCGTTCTGCAGGTCGCGATAGAAGCGCTTGAGCTGGGCCAGGTCCTTGATCGGATACCAGAGCGCCACCACCGCCTGGCGCATGCGCCCGTGCGCCTCGTTCAGCGACTGCACGCAGCGCTCCAGTTCGTCGGCCTGCTCGAAGGGCGGGTCGATCAGCAGCAGCACCCGCTTCTCCCGGGTCGGCAGCAGGGCCCGCGGCACATGCCAGCCCTCGCCCCGATGCACCGCCACGCGGCGGTCGCCGCGCATGTTGTCCTTGAGCAACTGGCCATCCTCGGGGTGTTTTTCATTGAGCTGCAGGCGATCCTGCTCACGGCTCAACAGCCGCGCCAGCTCGGGCGAACCCGGGTAGTAGCGCAGCTCGCCGTCCGGGTTCATGGCGCGGATCACTTCCAGGTAATCGACCAGCTGGTCCGGCACGTCCTCGGCCTGCCACAGGCGAGCGATCCCCTGCTGCCACTCGCCGGTGCGGCTGGCCTGGTCGCCGGCCAGATCGTAGAGACCGACCCCGGCATGGCTGTCGAGATAGGCCAGCGGCGCCTCCTTGCGCCCCAATAGCGCCAGCAGGCGGCTCAGGACCAGGTGTTTGAGCACATCGGCATGGTTGCCGGCGTGAAAGGCATGGCGGTAGTTCATCGAGACTCCCTCGGGACAAGGGCCGCAGTGTAACCGGCCGCGGCCCGCCGAAAGAAATAGCCGCCCGCGGCGCTCGCTCGCGCACCCGGCAGCCGCGCCATGTTGAGCGCCATCACGCCCATGGATAGTGCTGGGCAGACCCGAACCTGCTGCCTAGACTCGCCGCCATCACCTGGAGGCCCGATCATGTCCGAGACCCTGCTCAGCAGTCGCAACCTGGCGTTCGAACTCTACGAAGTGCTCGACGCCCAAGCCCTGACCCGCCGCGAGCGCTTCGCCGAACACAACCGCGAGACCTTCGACGCCGCCCTCGCCACCGCCCGGCGCATCGCCGAGACGCTGTTCGCCCCGCACAACCGCAAGAGCGACGAGCAGGAACCCCAGTATGTCGACGGCGCCGCCGTGCTCATCCCCGAGGTCAAGCCGGCCCTGGAAGCCTTTATCGAGGCCGGATTCCTCAATGCCACCCGCGATTTCGAGGCTGGTGGCATGCAGTTGCCCAACCTGCTCTCGCAGGCCTGCTTCGCCCACTTCCAGGCCGCCAACATCGCCACCAGCGCCTATTCGATGCTGACCATGGGCGCGGCCAACCTGATCGAGGCATTCGGCAGCCCGGAGCAGAGACAACGTTTCCTCCAGCCGATGATCGACGGCCGCTTCTACGGCACCATGGCCCTGACCGAACCCCACGCCGGCTCCTCCCTGGCGGACATCCGCAGTCGCGCCGAACCGGCCGAAGACGGCAGCTACCGCATCCGCGGCAACAAGATCTTCATCTCCGGCGGCGATCAGCCGTTCGCCGAGAACATCGTGCACATGGTCCTGGCCAAGCTGCCGGACGCCCCGCCCGGGGTGAAGGGCATCAGCCTGTTTATCGTGCCCAAGTTCCTGGTGAATCCCGATGGCAGCCTGGGCCCGCGCAACGACGTGACCCTGGCCGGCCTGTTCCACAAGATGGGCTGGCGCGGCACCACCTCCACGGCGCTGAACTTCGGCGACAACGGCCAGTGCATCGGCTACCTGGTCGGCCAGCCGCACCAGGGCCTGTCCTATATGTTCCAGATGATGAACGAGGCGCGCATCGGCGTCGGCATGGGCGCCACCATGCTCGGCTACGCCGGCTACCTCTACTCCCTGGACTACGCCCGCCAGCGCCCCCAGGGTCGCCAGGTGGACGCCAAGGACCCGGGCAGCGCCCAGGTGGCGATCATCGAGCACGCAGACGTGCGGCGCATGCTGCTGATGCAGAAGGCCTACGTGGAAGGCGCCTTCGACCTCGGCCTGTATGCCGCGCGGCTGTTCGACGACAGCCAGACCCTGGCCAGCGAAGTCGAGCGCAAGAACGCCTTGGCACTGCTCGACCTGCTCACCCCGATCGTCAAGTCGTGGCCCTCGGAGTTCTGCCTCAAGGCCAACGAACTGGCGATCCAGATCCTCGGCGGGCATGGCTACACCCGCGAGTACCCGGTGGAGCAGTACTACCGCGACAATCGCCTCAACCCCATCCACGAGGGCACCCACGGCATCCAGTCGCTGGACCTGCTCGGGCGCAAGCTGGCGCTCGATGGCGGCGCCGCGCTCAAGCAGCTGATGGCGCTGATTCAGGACAGCTGCCAGCGCGCCGAGCGCTTCGAGTCGCTGGAACCGATGCGCCAGCCCCTGGAGCAACTGGTGGCGCGCCTGGGCAGCGTGACCCTGGGCCTGCTCGGCGATCTGCTGGCCGGCAAGGTCAGCCAGGGCCTGGCCAATTCGGCGCTCTACCTGAAGGTATTCGGCCACGCGGTGATCGGCTGGCGCTGGCTGGAGCAGGCGATCAGCGCCGAGCAGGGCCTGGCCCGAGGCGCGGCGGCCGACGCCGACTTCTATCGCGGCAAGCTGCAGGCCGCGCGCTACTTCCTCACCTGGGAAGTGCCGGCCTGCCAGCACGAGCTGAACCTGCTCGCCGCCCGCGACGATTGCGCCCTGAGCATGGCCGACGCCTGGTTCTGAGCCCTTCGCCGAGGCCCCACGCCCCGCCCCGCGCGGGGCGCTTTTTTTGACCGGCAGGCGCGGGCTGCGGTTAGAATCCATGGCACAGCCTGCCCAGCCACCTGACCCGCCCCTGCCCGGAGCCCGCCTTGGACGCCAGCACCATCAATAGCCTGCTGCTGATCGGCGCCCTGCTGGTCGGCGCGAGCATCCTGATGAGCTCGGTCAGCACCCGCCTGGGCATCCCCATCCTGGTGATCTTTCTCGCCGTCGGCATGCTCGCCGGCACCGACGGCCCCGGCGGCATCGCCTTCGACAACTACCCGCTGGCCTACCTGGTCGGCAACCTGGCCCTGGCGGTGATCCTCCTCGACGGCGGCCTGCGCACCCGGGTCAAGAGCTTTCGCGTGGCGCTCTGGCCGGCGCTGTCGCTGGCCACCGCCGGGGTGCTGGTGACGGCCGGCCTGACCGGTATCGCGGCGGCCTGGCTGTTCGACCTGCACTGGCTGGAAGGCCTGCTGATCGGCGCCATCGTCGGCTCCACCGACGCCGCCGCGGTCTTTTCCCTGCTCGGCGGGCGCGGGCTGAACGAGCGGGTCGGCGCCACCCTGGAGATCGAGTCCGGCAGCAACGACCCCATGGCGGTGTTCCTCACCGTGACCCTGATCGCCATGCTCGCCCGCGGCCAGAGTGGTTTCGGCTGGGACCTGTTCGCTCAATTGCTGCTGCAGTTCGGCCTCGGCGCCGTATTCGGCCTGGGCGGCGGCTGGCTGCTGCTGCACCTGGTCAACCGCATGAACCTGGCCGGCGGCCTCTATCCGCTGCTGGTGGTCAGCGGCGGTCTGATGCTGTTCGCCATCACCAACGCCGCCGGCGGCAGCGGCTTCCTGGCCATCTACCTGTGCGGCCTGCTGCTGGGCAACCGGGCCATCCGCTCGCGCCACGGCATCCTGCACATGCTCGACGGCCTGGCCTGGCTCAGCCAGATCGGCATGTTCCTGGTCCTCGGCCTGCTGGTGACGCCACGCGAGCTGCTGCCGATCGCCCTGCCGGCCCTGGGCCTGGCGCTGTGGATGATCCTGATCGCGCGGCCACTGTCGATCTTCCTCGGTCTGCTGCCGTTTCGCGGCTTCCACGACCGCGAGAAACTCTTCATCGCCTGGGTCGGCCTGCGCGGCGCGGTGCCGATCATTCTCGCGGTGTTCCCGCTGATGGCCGGCCTGCCCAACGCCCAGCTGTTCTTCAACCTGGCCTTCTTCATCGTCCTGGTCTCGCTGCTGCTGCAGGGCACCAGCCTGCCCTGGGTGGCCAAGTGGCTGCGGGTCACGGTGCCGCCGGAGCCGGCGCCCTTTTCCCGCGCCGGCCTGGAGGTGCACCCGACCAGCCAGTGGGAGCTGTTCGTCTACCGCCTGGGCGAGGAAAAATGGTGCATAGGCGCGGCCCTGCGCGAGCTGAAGATGCCCGAGGGCACACGCATCGCCGCGCTGTTTCGCGGCCAGGAGCTGCTCCACCCCACCGGCAGCACGCGCCTGAAGGCCGGCGACCTGCTCTGCGTGATCGGCCACGAGCATGATCTGCCGGCCCTCGGCAAACTGTTCAGCCAGGCGCCCAAGCGCGGCCAGGACCTGCGCTTCTTCGGCGACTTCGTGCTCGAGGGCGATGCCGAGCTGGCCGCCATCGCCGCCCTCTACGGCCTGAAATTGGGCAGCCTGGACGGCAGCCAGGCGCTGGGACGCTTCATCGCCGAGGAGATCGGCGCTGAACCCGTGATCGGCGACCAGGTCGAATGGCAGGGCCTGACCTGGACGGTGGCGGCCATGGATGGCCACAAGATCCGCAAGGTCGGCGTCAAGTTTCCCGATGGCGCCCGCCCCGCCCCCGGCCTGTTCCTCTAAACTCTCAGCCTTTTCGAGCCGCCCGACCGCGACCATGCCTTCACTTCGTAACTGTTTGACCGCCGCCCTGCTCGGCCTGTGCCTGAGCGCCCTGCCCCTGCACGCCGCCGATTCGCCGAAGACCGCCGAGGTCAAGCGCAGCCTGGACAACCTGGCCGAGCGCAAGCTGCCGGAGGCCGAACAACAGGCCCTCAAGCAGACCCTGGAAAACACCCTGGCACTGCTCCAGGAGCAGGCCGAAACCGAGCAGCGCCTGGGCGAACTCAAGCGCCAGTTGGAGCAGGCCCCGCGCCTGATCGCCGAGGCCCAGCGCGAGCTGACGCGCCTCAAGGCCAGCGCGCCGCCCCAGGTGGCCCAGCGCTACGCCGGCACCGCGGTGCCGCAACTCGAGCAGCTGCTGGCCGAACGCAGCGCCCAGCTCGCCGAATGGCAGAAACAGCTGGGCGAGGCCAGCAGCCTGCTGATCACCGCCCAGACCCGGCCGGAGCGGGCCCAGCGGGAGATCGCCAGCAACCAGACCCGCGCCCAGGCGATCAACACCCTGCTCAAGAGCGGCAAGGAGGGCAACAAGCCGCTGAGCGTCGAGCGCCGCCAGCAACTCAATGCCGAACTGGCCCTGCTCGAGGCCAAGAACCAGTTGCGCCGCCAGGAGCTGGCCGGCAACAGCCTGCTGCACGACCTGGGCACCAGCCAGCGCGACCTGCTCGAGGAGCGCATCAAGCGCCTGGAACGCGAGCTGCTCGACTTGCAGACCCTGATCAATGAGAAGCGCCGGGAACAATCGCAGCAGACGGTTGCCGAGCAATCGCGCGAGGCCGAGCGGGCCGGCTCGGACAAGCTGCTGACCCGCCAGAGCGCGCTCAACCTCAAGCTCTCCGATCGCCTGCTGAACGCCACCGAGCGGCTCAACCAGCTGACCCAGGAAAACCTCCAGACCAAGCAGAAGCTCGACAGCCTGAACCAGAGCTACCAGGCCCTCGACGAGCAGATCGGGGTACTCCAGGGCAGCCTGCTGCTGGCGAAGATCCTCTACCAGCAGAAACAGGCGCTGCCGCCCCTGGAGCTGGACAGCAATCTGGCCAACGAGATCGCCGACCTGCGCCTCTACCAGTTCGAGCTGAACCAGCGCCGCGAGCGGGTCAGCAACCCGTCCGCCTATGTCGACAAGCTGCTCGCCGAGCAACCGCCCGAGGAAGTCACCCCGGAGCTGCGCAGCACCCTGCTGGAGCTGATCAGCACCCGCCGTGAACTGCTCGACCGGCTCAACCGCGAGCTCAATGCGCTGCTCAACGAATCCATCACCCTGCAGCTCAACCAGAAGCAGTTGCAGAGCACTGCCCGGACCCTGCGCGCCACCCTCGACGAGCAGATGTTCTGGATTCCCAGCAACAAGCCGCTGAACCTGGACTGGTTCAAGAGCGCGCCGGGCCTGCTGCAGAAACAGATCGCCGAGTTGCCCTGGGGCGACAACCTGCGCGCGCTGGGCGCCGGCCTGATCGAGCGGCCGCTGCTGTTCCTGCCGCTGCTGCTGCTGATCGGCCTGCTGCTGTGGAAACGCGACTTTCTCTACCGGCGGCTGGCCGATCTGCACCGCGACATCGGCCACTTCAAGCTCGACAGCCAACTGCACACGCCCCTGGCCATCCTCCTCAACGTGCTCCTGGCCCTGCCCGGCACCCTGTTCCTGGCCCTCTGCGGCCTGGCTCTGCAGCTCGACGCGCGCGGCCAGAACGCCAATCTGGGCGCGGCGCTGATGGACATGGCGGTGGCCTGGCTGGTGTTCTACACCGTCTACCGCATCGTGGTACCCGGCGGCGTCGCCGAGTTGCACTTCCACTGGCCGCGCTCGCTGGTGGCCTTCCTGCATCGCAAGATCCGCTACCTCGGCCTGGTGGTCCTGGCCCTGGTGGCGGTGGTCACTGTGGCCGAGCAGCAGCCGGCCAGCCTGGCCGACGACGTCATCGGCATCGCCGTGGTGCTGGCCTGCTACGCCCTGATCGCCTGGCTGCTCAATACCCTGCTGTTCAGCGGCCCGGCGCGCAGCGACGCGTCCAACGTGCGCATCGCCATCGGCCTGCTGTTCAGCCTGCTGCCGTTGGGCCTGATCATCGCGGTCGGCTTCGGCTACTACTACACCGCGCTCAAGCTCAGCGACCGGCTGATCCACACCCTCTATCTGCTGATGGTCTGGCTGATTCTCGAGGCGGCCTTCGTCCGCGGCCTGGCGGTAGCCGCCCGGCGCCTGGCCTATCTGCGCGCCACGGCCAAGCGCCAGGCGCCGGTCAAGGAAGGCGCCGAGGGCGCCGAGCTGGCGGTCGAGGAACCGGTGCTGGACATCGACAAGGTCAACCAGCAATCGCTGCGGCTGATCCGCCTGATCCTCTTGGGTCTGGTGCTGGGCGGCCTGTACTGGGTCTGGGCCGACCTGATCTCGGTGTTCGCCTACCTCGACAACGTCACCCTCTACGAGTACTCCAGCGGCGGCGGCGAGGCCGCCAGCCTGGTGCCGATCAGCCTCGGCGACCTGCTCGGCGCCCTAGTCATAGTGGCCATCACCGTGGCCCTGGCGCGCAACCTGCCGGGCCTGCTCGAGGTGCTGGTGCTCTCGCGCATGCGCCTGGCCCAGGGCAGCGCCTACGCCACCACCACCCTGCTGTCCTACCTGATCGTCGGCGTCGGCTTCGTGGTTACCCTCTCGACCCTCGGGGTCAGCTGGGACAAGCTGCAGTGGCTGGTGGCGGCGCTGTCGGTGGGCCTGGGCTTCGGCCTGCAGGAAATCTTCGCCAACTTCATTTCCGGGCTGATCATCCTGTTCGAGCGACCGGTGCGCATCGGCGATGTGGTGACCATCGGCAACCTCTCCGGCACCGTCAGCCGCATCCGCATCCGCGCCACCACCATCACCGATTTCGACCGCAAAGAAATCATCGTGCCGAACAAGACCTTCGTCACCGACCAGCTGATCAACTGGTCGCTCAATGACACCGTGACCCGGGTGATCATCCGCATCGGCGTGGCCTACGAGACCGACCTGCCACTGGCCCGGCGGCTGATGATGGAGGCGGTGCGGGAGAACCCGCGGGTGCTGCACGAACCCGAGCCGCAATTGTTCTTCCTCAGCATCAGCGCCAGCACCTTCGACTACGAGCTGCGCTTCCATGTGCGCGAACTGGGCGATCGCAACGCCTCCACCGACGAGATCCTCACCCGCATCGCCCTGAGCTTCCGCGAGCACAAGGTGGAGATGGCCTTCAACCAGGTCGAGGTGACCCTGAAGAACCTCCAGGGTCAGGAACTCGATCTGGGCAGCGGCCTGCTCGGCGGGCCGCGCGCGTCCGCCGAGGCCCAGCCGCAGCCGGTCAAGCCGCCGGCGGTCGACCCCAACTGAAGCAAGGGGTATGGTCGGGAGATGGATCCCGACCGCCTACCTGGAGAGTCGTTTTGAAGTCGCTCACCGATCTGACCTTCGACAACCGCTTCGCCCGCCTGGGCGATGCCTTCTCCACCGAGATACTGCCCGAGCCGATCGCCGAGCCGCGCCTGGTGGTGGCCAGCGCGTCGGCCATGGCCCTGCTCGACCTGGATCCGCGGGAGGCCGAGCGCGCCGAATTCGCCGAGCTGTTTTCCGGGCACAAGCTGTGGAGCGATGCCGAGCCGCGGGCCATGGTCTATTCCGGGCACCAGTTCGGCGTCTACAACCCGCGCCTGGGCGACGGTCGCGGCCTCTTGCTGGGCGAGGTGGTCAACGCCGCCGGCGAGCACTGGGACCTGCACCTCAAGGGCGCCGGCCAGACCCCCTATTCACGCATGGGCGACGGCCGCGCGGTGCTGCGCAGTTCGATCCGCGAGTTCCTCGCCAGCGAACATTTGCACGCCCTCGGCATTCCCAGCTCGCGGGCGCTGTGCGTGACCGCCTCGAGCACCCCGGTGTGGCGCGAAAGACAGGAAAGCGCGGCCATGCTCCTGCGCTTGGCCCAGAGCCATGTGCGCTTCGGTCATTTCGAGTATTTCCACTACAGCGAGCAGCCCGAGCGCCTCGCGCAACTCGGCGAGCATGTGCTGCGCTGCCACTTTCCCCACTGCCTGGAGCAGCCGCAGCCCTACCTGGCGCTGTTTCGCGAGGTGGTCGAGCGCACCGCCACGCTGATCGCCCACTGGCAGGCCTATGGTTTCTGCCACGGGGTGATGAACAGCGACAACATGTCGATCCTCGGCATCACCTTCGACTACGGCCCCTACGCCTTCCTCGACGATTACGACGCCCAGCACGTCTGCAATCACTCCGACCACGGCGGCCGTTACAGCTTCGCCAATCAGGTGCCCATCGCCCAGTGGAACCTGGCGGCGTTCGGCCAGGCCCTGACCGGGCTGGTCGAGCTCGACGCCCTGCGCGAGGCCCATGCCCTGTTTCTGCCGCTGTATCAGGCCCACTACCTGGACCTGATGCGCCGCCGCCTGGGCCTGACCGATGCCGCCGCTAACGACGAGGCCCTGGTCCAGCGCCTGCTGCAATTGATGCAGGGCAGCGCCATGGACTACACGCTGTTCTTCCGTGAGCTCGGCGAGCAGGCGCCGGAACGGGCACTGGCGCGGCTGCGCGAGGACTTCGTCGACCTGGCCGGCTTCGATGCCTGGGCCGCCGACTACCTGGCTCGCGCGGACAGCCACGAGCCGGACCAGGCTGCGCGGCGCGCGCGCATGCACGCGGTCAACCCCAAGTACATCCTGCGCAACTACCTGGCCCAGCAGGTCATCGAGGCCGCCGAGCAGGGCGACTACGGTCCGGTGCGCGAGTTGCACGCCGTGCTCAGCCGTCCCTTCGACGAGCAGCCCGGCCAAGAGCGTTTTGCCCAGCGCCCGCCGGAGTGGGGCAAGCACCTGGAAATCAGCTGCTCGTCCTGAGCCCGTCCGCGCAATGTGACACCCCGCACAAAAAAGGCCGAGCCCAGCCCCCTTTCACCCATTTAGGGGAAGCGCCGCCTCGCCTACCCCTGCCTAGAATCCCGGCCGCCATAGCCGGGACTCGCAGTGGCGCTCACGCCTGGTCCCATCCCATCAAATGGACTACGAGAGGAACACAATGAAAAAAACCCTCCTGGCTGCGCTGAGCGGCCTGCTGATGAGCGTATCCCTGGCGGCCAAGGCCAACTACACGGCCAATCCGGTGGTGCTGGTGCCGGGCATCTTCGCCTTCGACAACATCGCCATGATCGACTACTGGTACCAGATTCCCTCGACCCTGCAGTCGCAAGGCACCGAGGTCTACATCCCCAAGATCAACGCCTTCGAAAGCTCCACCCAGCGCGGCAACCAGCTGATCAAGCAGCTTGACGGCTACAAGGCCGCCTCCAACGGCCGGATCAAGAAGTTCAACCTGATCGCCCACAGCCAGGGCGGCATGACCTCGCGCTACGTGATGAACGTACGCCCTGACCTGATCGCCTCCGTGACCACCATGGCCACCCCGCACACCGGCTCGCCGCTGGCCGACATCGTCACCGGCGTCGCCCCCCAGGGCACCCTGCAGGGCGTGACCTTCGAGGTCTTCGCCAACACCGTCGGCAACCTGGTCAACATCCTCTCCAACAACTCGGCCAGCCAGTCGAACATCTACGCCATGCTCGGCGAGTTCAACAAGAATGGCGCAGCCGCCTTCAACAGCAAGTATCCGCTCGGCCTGCCGAGCAGCAAGTGCGGCGCCGGCGCGAATGTCGTCAGCAAGAACGGCCACAACATCCGCCTCTACTCCTGGGGCGGCAATGCCCCCCTGACCCACGTGCTGGACCCGTCCGACGCCATGTTCGGCATCACCTCGCTGGCCTTCATCGGCCAGGGCGAGCAGGGTAACGACGGGGTCACCGGGGTCTGCGCCAACCACTTCGGCCAGGTGATCAACGACCGCTACTTCATGAACCACCTGGACATCAACAATCAGGTATTCGGCCTGGTGTCCTGGTTCGAGACCAACCCCAAGACCGTGATCCGCAACCACGCCACCCGCCTGCGCCAGGCCGGCCTCTAATCCGCAATAGCGGCTTCGCCTGCGGGCGAAGCCGCCGAAGGACCGTCCATGACCAGCCGCCAGTTGATCCTTCTAAGCGCGCTGTGCGTGACCCTCAGCATCGCCAGCGTCAGCCTGCTCATCCTTCAGGACGAGCCCGAAGTCGCGCCCCCTGCGCCACCCGTCGCCGCGAACGATCCCAGTCCGCCGACGCCGGCCGAGGCCATGCGCATCAACCAGGCCGTCCAGGCCCAACCCATAGATTCCCTGCCGGACCTGCCGCCCTTGCCGCGCTCGCTGCAAGGCAGCACGCCCGACGTCCAGCTGCGCCAGGATGCCGACGGCAACCTGCTGATCAGCGCCGACATCCTCCACCTGTTCGAGTTCTACCTCTCGGCCCTGGCCGAGGAGCCCCTGGAGATCAGCCTCAACCGCATCAGCCGGGCCCTGGCCGAACAGCTGCAGGGCCAGGCCCTGGAGCAGGCCCGCGATCTGCTCAAGCGCTACCTCGACTACCGCATCGCCCTGGCCGACCTGCAAAGCCAGGTCGCCATTCGCGATGCCGCCGGCCACTATGATCTGCAGGCCATCGCCCAGCGCCAGCAGCAGCTGAAAAGCCTGCGCCAGCAGCACTTCTCCAGCGAGGAGAATCGGGCCTTCTTCGCCGAGCAGGACAGCTACGACGACCTCATGTTCAAGCAACTGCAACTGGCCCAGAACACCGAGCTGGATGCCGCCCAGCGCCAGCAGGCCCTGGATCGGCTCGAGCAACAACTGCCCGAGCCGATCCGCCAGGCCCGCGAGCAGGCGACCCGGCAGACCCGCCTGTACGAGCTGACCGAACAGATGAAGAGCCGCGGCGCCAGCGCCGAGGAGCTGTTCCAGGTCAGGGCCGAGGCCCTCGGTCATGAGGCCGCCAC
>JBFHKK010000007.1:0-18978 GCA_041595475.1 Pseudomonas sp.
CACGACCGCGATCGTCTGCGGGTGGCAATTCCGGTCGACGAAGAAGGTGTGGGCCTGGCCGTCGTGCAGCCGATGGCTCATCGTCATCGCCTCGGCCGCGGCGGTGGCCTCGTCGAGCAGCGAGGCGCTGGCCAGCTCCAAGCCGGTGAGGTCGAGGGTCAGCTGCTGGAAATTCAGCAGCGCCTCCAGGCGGCCCTGGGCGATTTCCGGCTGATAGGGTGTGTAGGCGGTGTACCAGCCGGGATTCTCCAGCACGTTGCGCAGGATCACCGGCGGGGTGATGGTGCCGTGGTAGCCCATGCCGATCAGGCTGGTCCAGAGCTGATTCTGCTCGGCATAGCCCTTGAGCTTGGCCAGCGCCGCCTGTTCATCCAGCGCGGACGGCAGATTTAGCTCGCCCTGCAGGCGGATCGCCGGCGGCAGCGTCTGTTCGATCAGGGCGGCGCGGCTGGGGACGCCGAGGACCTCCAGCATGGCCTGCTGTTCGGCGGCGTCGGGGCCGAGGTGGCGCCGGGCGAAGGCGTCCGGCTGCTGCAGTTGGGAAAGGCGGGGCGTCGGGGACATGGCCATCACTCTGCTGAAAAGACAAAGCCTCGACGATGCGAGGCTCTATCAGCTTAGGAAAATCTCAGCAGGCTGCGCGAACCAGCCGAGGCCCGGGCCCGATCGGCTGGCGGGCGGTCAGGCGTCGGCGTCGGCGGCGGCCTTGTAGGCGGCGGCGTCGAGCAGCTTGTCCAGCTCGCTGGCATCGCTCGGCTTGAGCTTGAAGAACCAGCTGCCATAGGGGTCGCTGTTGACGTTCTCGGGATTGTCGGCCAGCTCGAGGTTGACCGCGATCACCTCGCCGCCGATGGGCGCGTAGATGTCCGAGGCGGCCTTGACCGACTCCACCACGCCGGCCTCCTGACCGGCGGCCAGGGTCTTGCCGAGCTCCGGAAGATCGACGAAGACCACATCGCCGAGGGCCTCCTGGGCATGGTCGGAAATGCCCACGGTGACGCTGCCATCGGCCTCCAGGCGGGCCCACTCGTGGCTGGGGGCGTAACGCAGATCGGCGGGGATGTTGCTCATGTGTCGTTCCTCTTCAGACAGGACGGCGACCGCGCCGTCAGGAAAATTTAGCAGGGGTTCGTCGTGGCGAAAGCCACCAGGCCTCAGATCAGGGCCTTACCATGGCGCACGAAACAGGGTTTGACCACCCGTACCGGGTACCATTTGCCGCGGATCTCCACCTCGGCGCGCTCGCCGGTGGCCGCCGGCACCCGCGCCAGGGCGATGGATTTGCTCAGGCTCGGCGAGAAGCTGCCACTGGTGATCTCGCCCTCGCCGACGCCCTCGATGCGCACCACCTGATGGGCCCGCAGCACGCCGCGCTCCTCCAGCACCAGGCCGACCAGTCGGTCCGTTGCCCCGGCCGCCTGCAGCGCCTCGAGCGCGGCGCGGCCGATAAACTGACGGGATTCGGGCTGCCAGGCCACCGTCCAGGCCATGTTCGCGGCCAGCGGCGACACCTGCTCGTCCATGTCCTGGCCGTAGAGGTTCAGGCCCGCCTCCAGGCGCAGGGTGTCGCGCGCGCCCAGGCCGATCGGCGAGATGCCGGCGCCGACCAGGTCGTTGAAAAAACCGCTGGCCTGCTCGGCCGGCAGCATGATCTCCAGCCCGTCCTCGCCGGTATAGCCGCTGCAGGCGATGAACCAGTCGCCCTCGGCAAAGCCCTGGAAGGGCTTGAGCGACTCGATCAGCTGCGCGCGGGCCTGGGTCACCAGTTCGCCGACCCGGCTGCGGGCCTCGGGGCCCTGGATGGCCAGCATGGCCAGGTCGCGGCGCTCCTGCAGCGCGACCTGGTAGCCCTGGCTGTGGCGCTCCAGCCAGGCCAGGTCCTTGTCGCGGGTCGCGGCATTGAGTACCAGACGATAGCCGGGCTGGCCCTCGGCCGAGTCGCAGAGGTAGACGATGAGGTCGTCGACCACCCCGCCCTGCTCGTTGAGCATGGCGCTGTAGAGCGCCTTGCCGGGGCTCTGCAGGCGACCGACATCGTTGGCCAGCAAGTACTGCAGAAATGCCTGGGCGCCTGCGCCGGCGACGTCCACCAGGCACATGTGGGAGACGTCGAAGACGCCGCAGGCGCGGCGCACCTGATGGTGTTCCTCGACCTGGGAGCCATAGTGCAGCGGCATGTCCCAGCCGCCGAAATCGACCATCTTGGCGCCGAGGGCCAGGTGCAGGTCGTAAAGAGGGGTGCGCAGTCCCATGGGTGTCTCCTTCCGGGCGTTGCAGATCCGTGAGGGGCTGGCGAAGCCCGCGCGCGCATGCCGACAAGGGCTCTGGCGCAGGCTTCGCCGCTCGGGCCGGCGGGCCCGCTCGCGGCGAGTGGCGCGCATTGTAGCGACAAGGCTCGGGGCGGTCATCAGCCGCCACGGCCGGCGCGCAGCGCCTAGCTCGGGCGCCTCGCCGAGCGGCGGATCAGCACCACCACCGGCAGCAGGCCGACCAGCACCAGGCTCAGCGCCGGCAGCGAGGCGCGCGCCCACTCGCCCTCGCTGGTCATCTCGAACACCTTGACCGCCAGGGTGTCCCAGCCGAAGGGGCGCATCAGCAGGGTCGCCGGCATTTCCTTGAGCACATCGACGAACACCAGCAGCGCGGCCGACAGCACGCCGGGAATCAGCAGCGGCAGATAGACCTTGAAGAACAGCCGCGGGCCGCCGACGCCCAGACTGCGCGCGGCCTCCGGCAGCGACGGACGAATGCGCGCCAGACTGCCTTCCAGCGGGCCGTAGGCCACCGCCATGAAGCGGATCATATAGGCCAGCAGCAGCGCTCCCAGGCTGCCCAGCAGCAGCGGCTGGCCGGCGCCTCCGAGCCAACTCGACAGCGGAATCACCAGGTGCCGGTCCAGGTAACTGAAGGCCAGCATGATGGCCACCGCCAGCACCGAACCGGGCAGCGCATAGCCGAGATTGGCCAGGCCCACCGCCGTGCGCACCGGCCGGGTCGGCGCCAGACGCCGGGAGAAGGCCAGCAAGAGCGCCACCGCCACCGTCAGCAGGGCGGCCATGGCGCCCAGGTAGAGGGTGTGCAGGATCAGGGCGCTGTAGCGCTCATCCAGATCGAAACGGCCGCGCTGCCAGAACCACAGCAGCAGTTGCAGCAGCGGGATGACGAAGGCGCAGGCGAAGACCAGGCTGCACCAGGCGCTGGCGGCCAGGGCCTGAACCCCCTTGAGCTGGTACAGGGCGGCGCTGCGCGGCCGCTCGCTGGCCGGGCGTACGGCGCCGCGGGCACGGCGCTCGCCATAGAGCGCGAGCATCACCGCCAGCAGCAGCAGGCTGGCCAGCTGGGTGGCGCTGGTCAGGCTGAAAAAGGCGTACCAGGTCTTGTAGATGGCGGTGGTGAAGGTATCGAAGTTGAACACCGAGACCGCGCCGAAATCGGCCAGGGTCTCCATCACCGCCAGGGCCACGCCCGCCCCTATGGCCGGCCGGGCCACTGGCAGGGCGACCCGCCAGAAGGCCCGCCAGGGGCTCAGGCCCAGCACCCGTGCGGCCTCCATCAGCCCCTTGCCCTGGGCCAGGAAGGCACTGCGCGCGAGCAGGTAGACATAGGGGTAGAACACCAGCACCAGGACGATGATCACCCCGCCGGTTGAGCGCACCGGCGGCAACCGCAGGTCGGCGCCGAACCACTCGCGCAACAGGCTCTGCAGCGGCCCGGCGAAATCCAGCAGACCGACGAAGACGAAGGCCAGCACATAGGCCGGAATGGCGAAGGGCAGCATCAGCGCCCAGTCCAGCCAGCGCCGTCCGGGAAACTCGCAGAGGCTGGTGAGCCAGGCCAGGCTGACGCCCAGCAGGGTCACCCCGGTGCCCACGCCGAGCACCAGCACCAGGGTGTTGCCCAGCAGGCGCGGCAGCTGGGTCTGCCACAGGTGGGCCCAGATCTGCCGATCGATCTCGTGCCAGCTCAGCAGCAGCACGCTCAGCGGCAGCAGCACCAGCAGGGCGACACCGAAGGCGATGGGGTACCAGCGGCGCTGGGTGGAATGGGCCACGCAGAATCCTCGAGGCGGAAAACACGACGCCCCGGACTAAGCCGGGGCGGCGAGTATAACGGCTGACGCGGGCGCGCTCAGTTCCAGCCGGCGCGGTCCATCAGCATGGTGGCCTCGGCCTGGCGCTTGCCGGCCACTTCCACCGGCACGCTGTCGGCCTTGAAGCTGCCCATGGCGGCGATTTCCGCCGAGGCCTCGATCTGCGGATTGGCCGGGAACTCCTGGTTCAGGCCGGCGAAGATGCGCTGGGCTTCGGCGCCGGTCATGAACTCCAGCAACTGCTGGGCCGCCTCCGGGTGCGGGGCATGCTTGGTCACCCCGGCGCCGGACAGGTTGACGTGCACGCCGCGGCCGTCCTGGTTCGGCCAGAACAGCTTGGCCTTGAGCTCGGGCTGCTGCTTGAGCAGGCGTACGAAGTAGTAGCTGTTGACGATGCCGACGTCACACTGGCCGGCATCGACGGCCTTGATCAGCGCGGTGTCGTCGGCGAACACATCGGTGGCCAGGTTCTTAACCCAGCCCTTGATCAGGGCTTCGGTCTTCTCGGCGCCATGGTTCTCGATCAGGGTGGCGGTCAGCGACTGGTTGTAGACCTTCTTGCTGGTGCGCAGGCACAGGCGGCCTTCCCAGTTCTTGTCGGCCAGCGCCTCGTAGCTGCTCAGCTCGCCGTCCTCGACCCGCTCCGGGGAGTAGACGATGGTCCGCGCGCGCAGCGACAGGCCGGTCCAGCTGCCGGTGCTGGAGCGGTACTGGGACGGGATGTTCTGCTCGATAACGGCCGACTGGATCGGCTTGAGCACGCCCTCCTGCTCGGCCTGCCAGAGGTTGCCGGCATCCACGGTGATCAGCATGTCGGCCGGGGTGTTTTCGCCTTCGGCCTTCAGGCGCGCCAGCAGCGGCGCCTCCTTGTCGGTGATGAACTTGACCGGCACGCCGGTCTTGGCGGTGTAGGCATCGAACACCGGCTTGATCAGCTCATCGATACGCGCCGAGTAGACCACCACTTCGTCGGCGGCCTGGACGGCACCGGCCAGGGCGGTCAGGGTGAGGGCGGCGAACAAACGCTTGCTTGGCTGCATGAATCGGGCCTCTTGGTCGAAGGGAAACTGCGGCAAATAATAGTGAATCCCATTTGCTTTCTCAATAAGCAAAGGCCTGCTCGCGTATTTTTCTTCGCCCCGCTCGCCGGCCTCAGGCTCGCGCCAGGTGCGGCAGATCGCCGGACAGGCCGAGGGCCTGACGGACGAACAGGGCCTTGGTCCCGGGCTGCTCGTCGACCCAGTTGAGGCCGGCGTTGCGCAGCCAGCGCAGCGGCAGCGGATCGGCCTGGAACAGCCGCTCGAAGCCCTCCATGGCCGCCATCATCGCCAGGTTGTGCGGCATGCGGCGGCGCTCGAAACGGCTGAGCACGCGCTCGTCGCTCAGTTGCTCGCCGCGGCCCAGGGCGTGCTCCAGCACCTCGGCCAGCACCGCGGCGTCGAGCAGGCCCAGATTGACGCCCTGCCCGGCCAGCGGATGAATGCTGTGGGCCGCATCGCCGATCAGCGCCAGACCGGGTTCGACATAGCGCTTGGCGTGGCGCTGACGCAAGGGGATGCACAGGCGCCGGTCGGCGTGCAGCACCTCGCCCAGGCGATACTCGAAGGCCCGTCCCAGGGCGCGGCAGAAGGCCCCATCGTCCAGCGCCATCAGGCGCTCGGCCTCGCCCGGCAGGGTCGACCAGACGATCGAGCACCAGTGCTCGCCGGCGCTCGAGGACAGCGGCAGGAAGGCCAGCGGGCCGTCATCGGTGAAGCGCTGCCAGGCGGTGTCCTGGTGCGGCCGCGCGCAGCGCACGCTGGTGACTATGGCGTGATGCAGGTAATCCCATTCGCGGGTGGCGCAACCGGCCAGGCGGCGCACCGCCGAATTGGCGCCGTCGGCGGCGATCAGCAGCGGCGCGCGCAACTCGCGGCCGTCGGCCAGGCTCAGCAGCCAGCCGTCGCCGGAGCGCCGCAGGCGCTCCACGCGCGCGCCCGGCAGCAGCCCCAGATCGCCGTCGTAGAGGCGCTCGAGCAAGGCGTCCTGGACCACCCGGTTCTCGACGATGTGGCCGAGGTTGAGCGCATGCACGCTGGCCGCGCTGAAGTGCACCTGACCGGTGCCGGAGCCGTCCCAGACGCGCATCTCGCTGTAGGGACTGGCGCGCCGGGCGAGCACCCGCGGCCAGACCCCGAGGCGCTCGAGAATGCGCTGGCTGGCCGCCGAGAGCGCGCTGACCCGCGGCTCGAAGGGCCCCGCCGGGTCGAAGGGGCCGACGCTGAGCGGACCGCCGTCGACCAGCAGAATCTCCAGGCCGCTGTCCTGCAGCGCCAGGGCCAGGGTGCTGCCGACCATACCGGCGCCGACGATGATCAGATCCGCTTGCATGTGCATTCCTTAGGCTGGCTTCCGGGCGCGTGGCTTGAGCCGCACGTAGAGGGTCTTGTGCACCCGCGCCACCAGGTCGCCGGCGCCATCGCGGACCTCGACCTCAAGCTCGGGCAGGTATTTGTCGCCGCCGGCGGTGCGCGCGCGAATCTCGGCCAGCAGGGCGTCGTCGAGGCTGAATTCGGCGAACACCGGGCCGCGCCCCGGGGCAATGAAGTCGATGTGGGCGGCCTTGTCCCAGACGATGTAGTCGCCGCCGAGGATCTCCATCAGCATCAGCATGAAGAAGGGGTCGGTCATGGCATAGAGGCTGCCGCCGAACTGGGTGCCGACGTAGTTGCGGTTGTACCAGCGCAGGGCCATTTTCACCTGCACCTGGCGAAAGTCCGCGGCGATGTGCTGCACGCGGATGCCGGCGCCCAAGTAGGGCGGGTAGAGATTCAGCAGCCAGCGCAGCCGACGGGCCTTGCCGGCCGAACGCGAGTCTTCCATCGTGGCCCTCAGGGTTGCAGGCGGGTGCCCAGGCCCATGGCCTGGCGGGCGAACCAGCGCTTGGCCGGCGGCAGCAGCTCGAGGCCGAGCAGGCCCAGGTTGCGCCCGGCGGCCAGCAGCGGCTCGCGGCTGCTGAACAGCCGGGTCACCCGATCGGAGAAGCCGACCGTCAGCTGCTGGTCGAGGCGCTGGCGCTGCAGGTAGCCCTGCAGCACGGCGAAGTCGCCCAGCGGCGCCGGACTGGCCAGCAGCGCCTCGGCCAGGGCCAGGGTATCGCGCAAGGACAGGTTGTAGCCCTGGCCCGCTATCGGGTGCAGGCTGTGCGCGGCATTGCCCAGCACCACCAGATGGGGACGGACCTGCTCCTGGGCCTCGACCAGCGCCAGCGGATAGAGGTGCCGGGCGCCGACCTGGCGCAGGGCGCCGAGGCGGTAGCCGAAGACCTGTTGCAGTTCATTCAGGAAGGCCGCTTCATCAGTTCGCAGCAGGCGCTCGGCATCGGCCGCCGGACGGGTCCAGATCAGCGCGCAGCGATTGTCCGGCAGCGGCAGCAGGGCCAGCGGCCCATCCTCGGTGAAGCGCTCGAAAGCCTGGCCGCGATGGGCCTCCTGGGGACTGACGTTGGCGATCAGCGCAGTCTGTCCGTAGGGCCGCTGGGTCACGCCTATGCCCAGCTGCTCGCGCAGGTCGGAGCGGCCACCGTCGGCGAGAATCGCCAGGTCGCACTCCAGGCTCGAGTCGTCGTCGAGAATCAACCGGTAGCCGGCCGCCAGGGCCTCCAGGCGCAGCACCCGCGCCGGGCTGCGCCAGCTGACCTGCTCTGGGTCCAGCGCCTGCCACAGGCATTGCCCCAGCCAGGCGTTCTCGGCCACGTAGCCGAGCGCCGGCACGCCCTCCTCCAGCGCAGTCAGGCGCGCCGCGGCGAAGTGCCCGCGATCGGAGACATGGATCTGCTGGATCGGCTCGGCGCGCCGGGCGATCTGCTGCCAGATGTCCAGGCGCTGGTAGATCTGCTGGCTGCCATAGGACAGCGCGGTGGCGCGGGCGTCATAGCTGGGCTGGTAGGCGCCACCGGGGGCGAAGGGCTCGATCAGGCAGATCTGCCAGCCGCGCAGCCGCGCCTGCTGCTGCAGGGCCAGGGCCAGGCTGGCGCCGACCAGGCCGCCGCCGATGATGGCGATATTGACCCGCTGCATGGCCTCAGGCCACCTCGCGACGGGCGTCGGCCATCAGCGCCTCGATTTCCGCGACGCGCTTGGGCACGCCGGTGGTGAGGACCTCGCAGCCGTCCTTGGTCACCACCACGTCGTCCTCGATGCGCACGCCAATGCCGCGCCACTTCTTGGCCACCTGGGTGTTGTCGGCGCCGATATAGATGCCCGGCTCGACGGTCATCGCCATGCCCACTTCCAGCACGCGCCACTGGCCGCCGACCTTGTAGTCGCCGACGTCGTGCACATCCATGCCCAGCCAGTGGCCGGCGCGGTGCATGTAGAAGGGCTTGTAGGCCTCGCTGGCGATCAGCGCCTCGAGCTCGCCCTCGAGCAGGCCCAGCTCGACCAGGCCGGCGGTGATCACCCGCACCGTGGCCTCGTGGGCCTCGTTCCAGTGCTTGCCCGGGGCGATGTGCTTGAAGGCCTCCTCGTTGGCCGCCAGCACCAGCTCGTAGATGGCCTTCTGCTCCGGCGAGAAGCGCCCGTTGACGGGGAAGCAGCGGGTGATGTCGCTGGCGTAGCAGTCGATCTCGCAACCGGCGTCGATCAGCACCAGATCGCCATCCTTGAGCGGCGCGTCGTTCTCGCGGTAATGCAGGATGCAGGCGTTCTTGCCGGCGGCAACGATCGAGCCGTAGGCCGGCATCTTCGCCCCGCCCTTGCGGAACTCGTAGTCGAGCTCGGCTTCCAGGTGGTATTCGGACAGGCCCGGGCGGCTGGCCTGCATGGCGCGGATGTGGGCGCGCGCGGAAATCTCGGCGGCGGCGCGCATCACCTTGATTTCGGCGGCGCTCTTGTACAGGCGCATGTCGTGCAGCAGGTGATCGAGGGCGACGAACTCGTTCGGCGGCTGAGCGCCCTGGCGCGCCTTGGAGCGGATCTGGTTGATCCACTCCATCAGGTGACGGTCGAACTCCTGGTGGATGCCCATGGCGTAGTAGACCCGCTCGCGGCCTTCGATCAGACCGGGGAGGATGTCGTCGATGTCGCCGATGGGAAAGGCATCGTCGGCGCCGTACTGGCTGATCGCACCGTCCTGGCCGGCGCGCAGGCCGTCCCACAGCTCGCGCTCGGGATCGCGCTCACGGCAGAAGAGCACATACTCGCCATGCTCACGGCCGGGGATCAGGGCGATTACCGCCTCCGGCTCGGGAAAGCCCGAGAGATACTGGAAATCGCTGTCCTGGCGGTAGATGTGCTCGACATCGCGGTTGCGGATGTACACAGGCGCGGCCGGCAGGATGGCGATGCTGTTGGGCTCCATCTGCGCCATCAGCGCCTTGCGCCGACGGGCGTATTCCGACTTGGGGATGCTGGTCATGGGCAGGCTGGGTCCGGTCAGTGGAACAGGGTCGATCAGTGCAGCACCGGCTGGACGGCCGCGGCCGGCTTCCGGGCGCATTCGCTGAACAGCAGCAGCGGGGCGACGCGCAGGTATTCCATTACCTCCATGTAGTCGTGCTCGCCATCCTCGGATTCATCCAGGGCATTCTGCACCTGGGCGATGGCGGTCAGGTCCTGCAGCACCTCCATGGCCTCGGCGCTCAGCGCCTGGTCGCCGGCGGTCAGACCGAAGCCGCCGAGAAAGCCCTGGCACCACTGCCCCAGGGCCACCGCCCGCTCGCGCAGCGGCGCTTCGTCGGAGGGCAGCAAGAGCACCACGGCCATCTCCTCGCCGGCCAGCTCGGCCTTGACCATCTCCTGCAGGCCGATCAGGGCCTGGCGGACGTTGTCCTGGGGCGCATCGCCGAGCAGCTCGGCGGCATCGGCCAGCCAGGGCTCGATCTCGAAGCCGGCGCCGGCACAGCTGCGCCCGAGCAGCAGGCCATGCAGTTCGGCGGGCGACACGGGGTGGTTGCTGCTGCTCAGCAGCGCGGCGAAAGCGGCGTAGGCGGAACTGGAAGTCGGCATAGATAACTAGGCGCCAGGCAGCGCAATCACTAGAATGAAGGCCTCGTATCCTAGCATCGGCAGGCCCGGCAAGACCATCGGCGGGTTTGACCCCGCCCGGCGCCGCGCCTATATAGTCCGATCAACCCTTGCCCAGCGAGAGCCCATGGAAGACGCCGATCTGCATGCCCTGACGACCAAGCTGGACCTGCTGATCCAGCGCGTCGAGCAGCTCAAGGCCCACAATCGACTCCTGCTGGCAAACGAGAAAGCCTGGCGCGAAGAACGCGCCCATCTGATCGAGAAGAACGAAATGGCCCGACACAAGGTCGAGTCGATGATTTCGCGCCTCAAGGCCCTGGAGCAGGACTCATGAGCCAGTCGAACACCGTCACCGTGCGCATCCTCGACAAGGAGTACTGCATCGCCTGCCCGGCGGACGAGCGCGCCAACCTGGAGAGCGCGGCGCGCTATCTGGACGCCAAGATGCGCGAGATCCGCTCCAGCGGCAAGGTCATAGGCGCCGACCGGGTGGCGGTCATGGCCGCCCTGAACATCTCCCACGAGTTGCTGCACGAGCAGCAGCACCTGGAGCGCGAGCACTCGGCCACCCGCGACCAGCTGCGCACCCTGCTGTCGCGGGTGGATCATGTGTTGAGTCAGGAGACCGATGGTCCAGGCGCCTGAATACAGTCAGACGGATTCGGTTATACTGGCCGCCACTCCCTGGAGTGTGCGCCAGTCGGTGACGTCCCTGAGCCGATACGCACAAACCCGGGGGTTGCATGTTGGGGCAGGTGTGCATGTCCGCCTGACGGAAAGCCTTAACGCCTCCTGCAACCTCCACCTTGAACTCTCGGGTTCAAGGGCTAAACCGACAGCGGCACGTCGGGGAGCCCCTCTTCCGAACCTGTCGCCACGAAGCGACGCCCGCGCCAGCCTGCCCGCATGCTCCTTTCCAGCGATCTGAACCGCGCACAGTTGCGTCGCCTGCTGCGTCAGGCCCGTCGCGCCCTGAGCCCCCAGGCCCAGCGCCGCGCCTCGGAGAACCTGTACCGGCAACTGGCCCAGCATCCGCTGTTTCGCCGCGCCCGGCATATCGCCCTGTACCTGCCCAACGATGGCGAAATCGATCCGGGCCCGCTGATGCGCGCCGCTCAGCGGCGCGGCAAGGCGACCTATCTGCCGGTGCTAAGCCCCTGGCCCTGTACCAAGATGGTGTTTCAGCGGGTGGAGCGCCACGAGCGGCTCACGCCCAATCGCTTTCGCATACCCGAGCCCAGGCGCAATGCCGCCCGGCAACGCAGGGCCTGGGCCTTGGACCTGATTCTGTTGCCGCTGGTGGGATTCGACCGCTACGGCGGCCGACTGGGCATGGGCGGCGGCTTCTATGATCGCAGCCTGGCCTATCGCGGACTGCGCAAGCACTGGCACAAGCCGGCCCTGCTGGGTCTGGCTCACGAGTGCCAACAAGTCGACCGGCTGGCGCTGGCCAGTTGGGATGTGCCGCTCGAAGCGACGGTGACCGACCGGGCCTGGTATTCAGGCACCTAGCCTTGGCTATTCGGCGGTAAGGCTCGGCGCCTGATCCTGCCGCTCCCATTGACTCTGGGTGTAGCCGGTGGTGACCACCCCCAGACTGAACAGCAACACCAGCACCCACATCAGATCGGGTTTGCGTTTCATCGAATGCCTCCTCCCGCCAGGCAGACTGCGCACGGTGGGCCGTGCGGCCTTTATTCTTATCGGCCGCCCATGACGGCCCGTTGCAAGGGCGGCATTGTCGGACAAGGCTGGCCGGCCCGCAACAGCAACTGGCACGTAATTGCCAATTTGCCCCGCAATTCGTATATCCGAGCGCACATTTAACGAACGGAGTCACCCCATGCCCTATTGGCTGATGAAGTCGGAACCTGCCGAATTGTCCATCGACGACCTCGAGCGTCTGCAGCAGGCGCGCTGGGATGGCGTGCGCAACTATCAGGCACGCAACTTCCTGCGCCAGATGCAGGCCGGCGATCGGTTCTTCTTCTATCACTCCAGCTGCGCCGAACCGGGCATCGCCGGCATCGCCGAGATCCTCGCGCCGGCCTATCCCGACCCCACGGCGCTGGACCCGCAAAGCCCCTATTTCGACGCCAAGGCGAGCACCGACAAGAACCCCTGGAGCGCCGTCGATGTCGGCTACCTCGAAGGCTTCGCCCGTCCCATCGGCCTGGGCCGGCTCAAGCAGCAGAGCAGCCTGCTGGAGCTGCCGCTGGTGCAAAAGGGCAGCCGCCTGTCGGTCATGCCGGTCAGTGCCGAGCAGTGGGCGGCGATCCTCGCCTTGCGCGCAGCGCCGTAGCGGGCACACGCGCCATCTATGCTTAGGGGCAAGTGCAGCTCGCCGGAACCCGCCGATGCCCCAACCGCCACAACCCCTCTGGCCCGCCCGCATGGCACTCGCGGCCGTGCTGGTGGTGCTGGTGCTCGCCAGTCTGTCGCTGTGGCAGCAACTCAAGGTGGCACAACAGGAGCGCATCGGCGAACGCATGGGCTACCAGGCCCGCAGCCTGGGGCGCCAGCTGGAGGCGGGGCTGAGCACCCAGGTGGTCGGACTGCGCCGCGTCGCCCGCCTGTGGAACTACCGCGGGCGCATTCCCAAGGGCGAATGGACCCTGATCTGCCAGCTGATCCAGCAGCACTTCAAGGGCTATCAGGCCATCCAGTGGCTCGACGCCGACCTGCGCCTGCGCTGGATGGAGCCGCTGCGCGGCAACGAAGAGGCGCAGGGCTTTCGCCTGACTCCGGCGCACCCCAACTTCAATCTGGCCATGCAAGCCAAGGCGGCGGCCGAGCCCCACTTTTCCCGCAGTGTGCCCCTGCTTCAGGGCGGCAACGGCTTCATTCTCTATATCCCGCTTTACATTCGCGACCAGACACAAGCCCCGGTGTTCGACGGCTTCTTGCAGGGCGTGTTTCGCGTCGAAAAGCTGATGGACGAGCTGATCGGTCGGCTCGACAGCGAGGACTTCGGCGCCGCCTTGCTGGAGGACGGCGTGCCTATCTACAGCCGTGTGCACAGCGACGGCGTGACGGCCCTGCAGCAAGAAGTGCCACTGCGCCTGCTGAACAATCAGAGCCTGACCCTGCGCCTGACCCCCAGCAAGCGCCTGGTGCAAAGCCTGAGCACACCGCTGCCGCAGTTCGTCCTCGGCGCCAGCCTGGCCATCAGCCTGCTGCTGGTCGCGGCACTGGCCCTGGCCCTGGAGAATGCCCGCCGCGCCGGCGCCCTGCAGAGCAACAATCGCCGCCTGAACGAGGAGATCATCCAGCGCCAACAGACCGAACAGGGCTTGCGCGACAGTCGTGAGCGCCTGCAACTGGTGCTCGACCTGACCGACTCGAGCCGCGACGGCCTGTTCATCATCGACCCGGCCAGTCGCGAAATCCTGCATATGAACCGGGCCACCCACAACGCTCTGGGCTACAGTGCCGAGGCCTTCGCCGAGCTGTTCCGGCGCGATCCGGAGCGCCTGCTGCCCGGCTACCACGACTGGCTGAACCGCGTGCGACAGGCCTTACAGGACAATCAGTCGACGATCTTCCAGCAACAGCTGCGCCGCCGCGACGGCAGCATCCAGGCCGCCGAGATACGCGCGCAGATCGTCCAGCGTCATGGCCGCGAATACCTGATCGGGGTCTCGCGCGACAACAGCGAGCGCTTGAAGCTGGAGGCCGAACTGCAGCGCCTGACCCAGCTGGACGGCCTGACCGGCCTGTACAACCGGCGCTTCTTCGACAACCAGCTGGCCAGCGAATGGCGCCGCCTGCGCCGCCAGGGCGCGCCCCTGACCCTGCTGATGCTGGATATCGATCACTTCAAGGCCTACAACGACCAGTTCGGCCACCTGGCCGGCGACGATGCGCTGCGCCGGGTCGGCCGGCTACTGAACGGCTGCCTGCAGCGCGAGGGGGACGTCGCCTGTCGTTATGGCGGTGAGGAGTTCGCCATCATCCTCGCCGACACCGACCTGGACGGCGGCGCGCACGTGGCCGAACAGGTGCATCAACAGCTGGCGGCGCTGAACCTGGCCCATCCGGCCAGCCCCCTGGGCCGCATGAGCCTGAGCATCGGCCAGGCCTGCCTGGAACCCAGTGAGGACAACCAGCCCGAGCAGCTGATCGAGCGCGCCGACCAGGCGCTCTACCAGGCCAAACGCCAGGGCCGCAACCGCACCTGCGTCTGGCAGCCGGGCTAACGCTGAAGGATCAGGTTGTTGAACAACAGGTCCTCGACCAGGCCCTCACCCTCTTCCTGGACGAGCACCTGCTGCACCTGCTGCAAGGCCTCCTGTCGCAGCTTTTCCTTGGCATCCGGCGCGCTCAGGCCTTCCTCGGTCTGCTGGGCGAACAGCATCACCAGCTGATTGCGAATCAGCGGCTCGTGGTGAACGACCTTGGCCTGGGCCTCCGGGCTGCTCAGGCGCAGGGCCACGTCGGCCTTGTAGAATTTCAACTTCGGCCCAGTGCCGAAATTGCCGACCAACGCCGGCGACAGGCTGTAGTAGATCACCTGGGGCGCCGGCGCCTTTTCCTCCTCGGAGGCCAGCGTCGGCGCAGCCAGCGACAGGGCGAACAGCAGTGCAGTCAGAACTTTCATCACGGGCCTGGTCTCCACAAAGATGCGCCTAGCATAGCCATTGCCGGCCGGCGACCCAAGCCTGAGGCTTATGTCGCCCCATCAGACCCGGCCATGCTCGTTGACCGGCTCCCCACCGCGCCTACACTGCTGAGCCTTACCCCGCGGAGGACAAGTCCCGATGAAAGCCCTGCTGTGCAAAGCCTTCGGCCCTGCCGACACCCTGGTACTGGAAGAGGTCGAAAGCCCCGAGGCGAAGAAGAATGAAGTGCTGCTGGACGTGCATGCCGCCGGGGTCAACTTTCCCGACAGCCTGATCATCGAGGGCAAATACCAGTTCAAGCCGCCCTTCCCCTTCGCCCCGGGCGGCGAGGCCGCCGGGGTGGTCAAGACGGTGGGCGAGAAAGTCGCTCACCTCAAGGTCGGCGACCGGGTCATGGCCCTGACCGGCTGGGGCAGCTTCGCCGAGCAGATCGCCGTACCGGGCTACAACGTCATGCCGATCCCGGAGAGCATGGACTTCACCACCGCCGCCGCCTTCGACATGACCTACGGCACCTCCATGCACGCGCTCAAGCAGCGCGCCCAGTTGCAGCCGGGCGAGACCCTGCTGGTGCTCGGCGCTTCGGGCGGCGTCGGCCTGGCCGCGGTGGAAATCGGCAAGGCCATGGGCGCGCGGGTGATAGCCGCGGCCAGCAGCGCCGAGAAGCTCGAGGTGGCCAAGGCCGCCGGCGCGGACGAGTTGATCAACTACAGCGAGAACAGCCTCAAGGATGAAGTGAAGCGCCTGACCGGCGGCCAGGGCGCCGACGTCATCTACGACCCGGTCGGCGGCGACCCGTTCGACGCGGCCATCCGCAGCATCGCCTGGAACGGCCGCCTGCTGGTGGTGGGCTTCGCCAGCGGGCGCATTCCCGAACTGCCGGTCAACCTCACCCTGCTCAAGGGCGCGGCCGTGCTCGGGGTCTTCTGGGGCGCTTTCGCCCAGCGCCAGCCGGCGGACAACGCCGCCAACTTCCAGCAGCTGTTCGCCTGGCATGCCGAGGGCAAGCTCAAGCCGCTGATCTCCCGGACCTTCCCCCTGGCCCAGGCCGGCCAGGCCATCGACCTGCTCGCCCGGCGCCAGGCGGTGGGCAAGCTGGTGGTGCAGGTCAGGTAGCTTCCAGCAACGAAAGAGGCCGCCACCCAGGCGGCCTTTTTCATTGCTTGGACTCAGCTGCGCGGCGCGTAGGCGAAGACGTCGGCGCGCATCTGGTGCGCGTCCATGCCCGCTTCGACCAGGGCATCGAGGGTCGCATAGACCATCGCCGGCGAGCCGCTGGCGTAGACATGCAGCGCCTTGAGGTCGGAAAAATCCTCGCGCACCGCCTGGTGCAGCAGGCCACGCCGACCGGGCCAGTCGGACTGGTCGCTGACCACCTGATGCAGGGACAGATTGTCCAGCGTCTGCCACGCCTCCCAGCACGGCAATCGATAGAAGTCCTCGCCGCGCCGTGCGCCCCAGTACAGGTGCACCGGATGCTTGAAGCCGGCCGCGCGGCAGTGCTCGATCAGGCTGCGCATCTGCGCCATGCCGGTGCCGGCGGCGATCAGCACCAGGGGCCCGTCGGGCAACTCGGCCAGATGGGTATCGCCGAACGGCAGCCTGACCCGCGCCATGTCGCGCTCGCGCAGGTAGGCCAGCAGGCGCTGGGTCGCCTCGTCGCGGGCCAGGATGTGCAACTCCAGATCGCGTCCGGCATGCGGCGCCGAGGCCAGGGAAAAGGCCGAGTAGTCGCCGTCCTCGCGCTGCAACAGCAGGTATTGCCCGGCGTGGTAGCGCGGCGGCTTGCCGGCCGGGGCGCGCAGGCCGAGGCGAAACACATCGCCGCCCAGCGGCTCGCAGGCCAGCAGCTGACAGGCCAGTTCGCGCACCGCCACCTCGCCCGGCGCCAGCACCCCGTCCCAGTGCAGCACGCAATCCTCCAGCGGTTCGGCCAGGCAGGTGAGCAGCTCGCCATGATCGAGCAGCGCGCCGCCCTGGCGCACCCGCCCCTCCACCAGCAGCGCGGCGCAGACATGGCAGTTGCCGTTGCGACAGCTTTGCGGGCACTGGTAGCCCAGACGTCGCGCGGCCTCGAGGATGGGCTCGGCGGCGCGCACCTCGAGCACGGCACCTGAGGGTTGCAGGGTGACGCGCATCAATCGATTCCCAGTTCGTGCCACAGCTCATCCACCCGGCGCTTGACCGCCTCGTCCTGGACGATCGCCCGGCCCCACTCGCGACTGGTTTCGCCCGGCCACTTGTGGGTGGCGTCCAGGCCCATCTTCGAGCCGAGGCCGGAGACCGGCGAGGCGAAGTCCAGGTAGTCGATCGGCGTGTGGTCGATCAGCAGCGTGTCGCGCTTGGGGTCCATGCGCGTGGTGATGGCCCAGATCACGTCGTTCCAGTCCCGTGCATTGACGTCGTCATCGGTGACTATGACGAACTTGGTGTACATGAACTGTCGCAAAAACGACCAGACACCCAGCATCACCCGCTTGGCATGGCCGGGGTACTGCTTTTTCATGGTCACCACCGCCAGGCGGTAGGAGCAGCCTTCCGGCGGCAGGTAGAAGTCGCTGATTTCCGGGAACTGCTTCTGCAGAATCGGCACGAAGACCTCGTTGAGGGCCACGCCGAGGATCGCCGGCTCGTCGGGCGGCCTGCCGGTGTAGGTGCTGTGGTAGATCGGCTGGCGGCGACGGGTGATGCGCTCGACGGTAAACACCGGGAAACGGTCTACCTCATTGTAGTAGCCGGTGTGGTCGCCATAGGGGCCTTCATCGGCCATCTCGCCGGGATGGATCACCCCCTCGAGGACGATCTCGGCGCTGGCCGGCACCTGCAGGTCGCTGCCGCGGGCCTTGACCAACTCGGTCCTGTTGCCGCGCAAGAGGCCGGCGAAGGCGTACTCGGAGAGGCTGTCCGGCACCGGGGTGACGGCGCCGAGTATGGTCGCCGGATCGGCGCCCAGGGCCACCGCCACCGGGTAGGGCCGGTCCGGATATTTCTGGCACCAGTCGCGATAGTCCAGGGCGCCGCCGCGGTGACTGAGCCAGCGCATGATCAGCTTGTTGCGGCCGATCACCTGCTGGCGGTAGATGCCCAGGTTCTGCCGCTCCTTGTGCGGGCCCTTGGTGATGGTCAGGCCCCAGGTGATCAACGGGCCGACATCGCCCGGCCAGCAGGTCTGCACCGGCAGCCTGCCGAGGTCGACGTCGTCGCCTTCCTCGATCACCTCCTGGCAGGGCGCGTCCTTGAGCACCTTGGGCGCCATGGCCAGGACCTTCCTGAAGATCGGCAGCTTGGACCAGGCATCCTTCAGGCCCTTGGGCGGCTCGGGCTCCTTGAGAAAAGCCAGCAGCTTGCCGATCTCGCGCAGTTCGCCGACCTCTTCGGCGCCCATGCCCAGGGCCACCCGCTTGGGCGTGCCGAACAGATTGCCGAGCACCGGCATGGAATAGCCCGTGGGCTTCTCGAACAACAAGGCCGGGCCGCCGCGGCGCAGGGTGCGGTCGCAGACCTCGGTCATTTCCAGCACCGGCGATACGGGGGTCTGGATGCGCTTGAGTTCGCCGCGCGCCTCCAGGCCGCGGATAAAGTCGCGCAGGTCACGATACTGCATGCAGGAGTCTCGTCTCGGGCGGGCCAACAGGGGCGCAAAGTTTAGCGCCGAACCGGGTTATTCGGCAGTAAGAGCGGCGGCGCAGATGCACAAAAGCCGGGTTTCCCCGGCCTTTGCTGTCTTGCTGCGCGCTACTTGCGCCGCATCGACTGGAAGAACTCGTCGTTGGTCTTGGTGGTCTTGAGCTTGTCGATGAGGAACTCGATGGCGGCGATCTCGTCCATCGGGTGCAGCAGCTTGCGCAGGATCCAGATGCGCGACAACTCTTCCTCGCCGGTCAGCAACTCTTCGCGGCGGGTGCCCGACCGATTGATGTTGATGGCCGGGAACACGCGCTTCTCGGCGATGCGACGATCGAGGATCAGCTCCATGTTGCCGGTGCCCTTGAATTCCTCGTAGATCACCTCGTCCATCTTCGAGCCGGTCTCGACCAGCGCGGTGGCGATGATGGTCAGCGAGCCGCCTTCCTCGATGTTGCGCGCGGCACCGAAGAAGCGCTTGGGCTTCTCCAGGGCGTGGGCATCGACACCGCCGGTGAGCACCTTGCCGGAGCTCGGGATCACGGTGTTGTAGGCACGTGCCAGGCGGGTGATGGAGTCGAGCAGAATGACCACGTCCTTCTTGTGCTCGACCAGGCGCTTGGCCTTCTCGATC